>JAAERL010001239.1 GCA_024230435.1 Desulfobacteraceae bacterium | reverse complement strand
TGATGCTGGGTCAGCCTTATTACATGTCCATTCCTGAAGTTATCGGTGTCAGGCTCACCGGAAAGCTAAAAGACGGCGTCACTGCCACAGACCTGGTTTTAACCATAACCGAGCGATTACGTAAACATGGTGTGGTTGAAAGGAAAGAATTGGGGACAGGTAAATAATGCTTGATCTTCAATTTTATCCATGGTATCAGTCATTCCATTAATATTATTGGAAATGAGGAGGAGGGTAACAATCATGCCCCGAATACGCCGTTTAACCAACAATGAGCAAGCAACCGTTTACCATGTGATGTCTCGTACCGCTTTGGATGGATTTCCCTTGGGTGATATCGAAAAAGAGTTTTTGCTGGATTTGATAAAACGCTTTGCATCACTTTATTTGGTTGAAATAATGGGATTTTGCTTGATGGGTAACCATTTTCATCTGTTGGTGCGTATGATTCCTGAGCATAACTTCAGCGATGAAGATATTGTCCAACGGTATGATGAATTTTATGGGGATACGCGAAAATTCGGCGAAGATCAGCTTCCTTCTCTGCGGCTTAAATTGGCCAGCCTTTCTGAATTTATACGTGATATCAAAGTTAGCTTTACCCGGTTTTACAATAGACGGCATAACAGGCGGGGGTATTTCTGGGGCGACCGGTTTAAAAGTTTGATCGTTGAAAACGGTCAAACCCTGATAAACTGTTTGGCCTATATTGATCTAAACCCGCTACGAGCCGGAATCGTAAAACGGCCTGAAGAGTATCGCTGGAATTCGCTCGGCTACCATGTGCAGACGGGCAATAAGGATAATTTGCTTTCCTTTGATTTCGGTTTGAAAGAATTTGGAGTAAAAGACATAAAAGAGCGAATACGCAGATATCGGCGCTATGTGTATGAAGCCGGAGCCTTGTACCGTCCAGACAAGGGTAAAGCGGCGGTCATTGACGAAAAAACACTGGAAAAAGAACGAGTCAACGATTTTGAAATAAACCGCATACAGAACTTCAGATACCGAACCCGCTACTTTACAGACTCTGGTGTTATCGGAAGCCGGGAATTTGTCAGGGAAAACTATCGGCGGTTTAAACACCTGTTTCAGTCCAAAAATGAAAAGAAACCCAAACCGATTAAAGGGCTTGAAGGCATCTACTCCTTAAAGCGGCTGTCAAACATCGCTTAAAAGAAGCAATACTCCTGTCCCGGCTTACTCTTTGCCCACTATTTTACGGTCCTTACTCCACAAACTTTATCAAAGATGATCCTTTTTGGGCGCTCTGAATGAATTATTATCGTTTCTTGAGATCTGCCCGCCGTTCCTTGCAGATTAGGATTAGGGACTGCGTGAACGATATTAAAGTCGCGATACGCCATTTGCCTGTTTCGGGCCGACGGGTTACACCCAAATTTAAGCTTCGGTGATGGTTTAACCTGATACCGCAAATGGATGTCTGGCCAAAAGATCCAGATCTTTTTGGCGCAATCAAAGAAAGATTCGAAAAATGTGGTAGGCGTAAATAACTGTAATGTAATATTTTACCACTAGGGAGACGTACGGTCGTGGTTGGGCGGGAGAGCTATTGTTTTTTACTTGACAATACTTATCATGGATGTCTCCGGATTCCTGATCACATTATGTGCAAAGGTTACATGGGATCGCCCTGAACTAACATCTCAATATTGTTGACAAACACTGTCTTTTATGCTCAAAGTGAGCGCTTGCGTAATTTAGATAAGCGACCTGTTACACTTCTCAAAATATGCCGAAATGGATTGGAATTTTATGATCAATGTTGGATTAGTACTTTACACAAAAACTGAAAAGCCTGGAACATTAAAAGCAAAATGGTGTCATTTTGATGATGGAACTGGAATAGGTATTGCCACTGGAGGACCCGTAGCGGGTTTTGAAGGTCTATATAATATTCGTTACTTTGATGGCCAAGGCAACTTGAAAGCTGAACGTGAGTTGGAAATAAGAAAAAAAAATAATTGCTACAAACTTCGATGGTTGCTACATGGAAAAGTGACCAGCAAAGGTATCGGCCTGGTAACTATCAAAGGATTAGTTGCAGGTTACCGTAATGTTAAAAAGGTACAAAGAAAAAAATGGATGTCATTTATTCAAAAATAACAGATTTTGATGCGTGGATAGCGCTTGCAAGAGAAGTCGAGCCACTATTCGGCCCTATGGCCGAGGAAAAGGCTTTTCAAAAAGCTTTAAGACAAGCGATTATCGAAAAAACTGCCTTCTGCATTTTATCAGATCCGAATGAAAAAGATTCGTTTTTGAAAGGAGGTATTGTCATATCAAAAGAGTCAAATGAAATAGTATGGTTTGCGGTTTCAGAACAATATCGGAGAATTGGATACGGACGGCAATTGCTCGAAGTCGCCATTAACAAGCTGAATCCTCAAGAAAGCGTATTTGTACAAACATTTGATGGATCAGTTTCTGAAGGAAAGGCTGCAAGAAAATTATATTTCGATTTTGGTTTTACCGATCATAAAAATGGCGGATTAAATCCAGCAGGAGTACCTACCGTAATAATGAAATTAGAAAAACAAAAACCAATCAAATTTCCGATCAGTCATTTATCTACAGGTGATAAAAAAATTGTCAAAGCCAGACTTTATGGTTCGGGCAATATGGCAATTATTTTTTCGAACATGGATACCAATGATCAAAATGAATGGGCTCCAATAATTAATCAATTGATTTGTTATCGATACATGATTCTTACGTATGATTATCCTGAGCATATGAATGATCAGTCTGAAACTCTTGAAGATGCAATATCATTTGTATCTGACTTAGGCGCCAAAAAAATTATCCTTATTGGTGCAAGCAGGGGTGGAGTCGCATCCATTAAAGTTGCAGCTCAACACATTAATAATGAAAGCATAGTTGGTGTTGCCGCTCTTTCAGCTCCTATTGAATATGAAGGAACAGTTTTTTATAGCAAGGGTGATTTGAATGGAATTAAAATTCCCAAGCTCTTGATTAATTCAAAAAATGATGATGGAGCAAACGATAATCGCAAGATGTTAAAAATGTTTGACGAACCAAAAGAACTACTACTATATCCAGGCGATGCTCATGGAACTGAGCTTTTCGATAAAGAAGAATCGATAATTGCAAAATTACAGAATTTTATAGATTCTGCATTCACAAGATGCGAGAACTTGATGTAAAATACAAAAAAATTAATCTCGGACGAAGAGGTATTGGCTGGATTGCGATCTTCAAAGACGATAAAACATCCCGCGCAAATGCTTTACCAGGGGCGTATTTATCGTAATTTCGAATTTTGCAGCGTTTTTAGTTATCGTAAATTACTAATATAATCTTCAATGGAAATTGATCATATATTCATCTGTGCAGCCCCCAAGGCACAAGAGGCTGAGACTCTAAAAGAGTTTGGCTTAACCGAAGGAACAGCGAACAAACACGCTGGGCAGGGAACAGCCTGTCGCAGATTTTTCTTTAGAAACGCGTTTATTGAGCTTTTATATCTTGAAGACACTGCCGAATCTAAAAGCGAATTAACAAAACCCGCAAAACTTAATGAACGATTATTAAGTAGAGATAAAAAAGCGTCACCATTTGGTATCTGTTTTAGGCCAACAGGAGATTCTGAAAAACAGCCTCCTTTCCCGTGTTGGAGCTACACACCGATTTATCTGCCAGCTAATTTGGAAATTAATATAGGCAATGCTCCCGTAAGAGAACCGATGTGGTTTTTTTTGCCTTTTGGCTTAAGGCCTGATGAAGCACCAATTGAAAAACAGCGAACATTTAACCACTCTAAAGGGTTGGGCGAAATAACTTCGCTTCATGTTATAATTCCAAAAATTATAAAATATTCTGAACCTGCGATCTGTGCAAGCAAGGTTAAAGGAGTTAAGATTTTTCAAGGAGATGAGCATTTGTTAAAAGTAGGATTTGATTATGAAAACAGAGGTCAATCCTATGACTTCAGACCTATATTGCCACTTGTTTTCAATTGGTAAGTATTTGCACATTCATGTCTTTCAGTGCAACCGCTGGTGAAAAGCCGCGGCCTTTGAAGACTGCCGATAGGAATGTAAGGAATAAGGTAATAGTAATGAACGAAGAATTAAGAGCCTGTTTGGGAATTATTAAATCGGCTGCAAAAGCCGGGAACGGTCCAAAATGACAAAAATTTCCGGCAAATAGACCGGCTATTTATCTCAAATTTGAGACATTTTGGTCTCGCTCGCACTTTTTAGCTAAATTTTCTATTTCCCAAACAAGCTCTAAGGGTAAAAAAATGGGACACACCCATAATTATTCTTCGATCCGGCGGTCCGCCATCTGCCTGCATACTTCACTAACCAGATGGATTATAGGCGCCACGCTGGTCAAATCAATATACTCATCAGGACTGTGGTCAGAGCCTCCGATGGGCCCCATGCCGTCTATGGTCGGTACGCCAAGAGCGGAAGTAAAATTGCCATCCGAAGATCCCGCTGTTTCAATTCCTTTAATCGTTAAATCGATATCCCGGGCCGCAGTTTGTATAAGCTCCCACAGATCATGCGTTTTATGGTTGAAATTCATTGGCGGACGGCTGATATGCCCATCAACCTGAACAGTGACATTGGGTAAAAACCGGCGGCTTTGCAGATTGGCGAAATAAGACTCAATTTGGCGGGCTGCATTGTCATTGGCGACTCTAACATCCACTTTGGCTTCGGCACGCGCCGGTATGATGTTGATCTTTTCTCCTCCGCGAATAACGGTTACATTAAGCTGTGCATCTGGCTGGGAGCTGTTTAGGTGTTCGATTTCAAGCACCTGGTGGGCTAATTCCACAATGGCATTGGCGCCTGCTTTCGGTTCGACGCCGGCATGGGCTGCCTTCCCATGACAGGTAATATGAAACCAGCCGCCTCCATTACGGTTGAGTACAAAACCATAACCCGGCCGGCAAGCTTCGAAGACAAAGACGCGTTTGCTTTGACTGGCCAACATCTCGATCCATTCTCTGGAAGCTTCGGAACCGGTTTCCTCATCACCGTTAAACGCCACGCATATCGAAAGATGGTCCTTCAGGCCGAAATGATTCAGCGTCTCGAGAACATGCAGGATGGTCACCAGGCCGGCCTTCATGTCAGCTACTCCCGGACCCATAGCCTTATCTTCCGAGACTATGCTGAAAGGACGTTTTTCAACCTCTCCAATTGGAAAAACGGTATCCATGTGTCCCAACAGCATGACATCAAACTTTTCCGATCCCTTATCACAGCAGGTTCTTGATTCAAGACAGGGAATTTTGGCAGAGCCTAACTGATGTATGACAGAGGTCATATTGAGGGCTTTAAACCGGTTTTTAAAAAATTGGGCCACCTGGCTTAACCCGAGCGTGTTGCCCGAAGCCGAGTCGATGTTGACCACCTTTTCCAGATCCTCCAAAAACAGGGGCATTTGTTTGTGAATATAATCAACCATAGTTTCCTGGTGCGCCATGAAATCAGCCTTTTTACCCGCATAAGCTTAAAAAGGCGGGTTTAATTGAGTGTTATGTTTTTCTACTTATTTTGGGATTTAACTCCTCACGGAGCCAATCGGCGAACAGGTTGATGCCCACTACCAACATGATCAGAGCGCCGGCGGGAAAGAGCACCATCCACCACATGCCGGTGTAGACATAATCTCTGCCGTTGGCGATCATCATGCCTAAAGAGGGCTCGGTCAGGGGAACGCCCACACCCAAAAAACTCAAGGTCGCCTCCAATCCGATAACTACAGCCAGATCAACAGCCATTACTACGAAAATGGGTGCAAGAGCATTGGGCAGCAGATGCTTGAGCAGTAAAGTAGGGTCGCTGGCTCCGGTGGCGCGGGCCGCCATGATGTAAGCCTCTTGCTTGACGCCCAGGGTGCTGCCGCGCATAGTTCGCGCATAGCGTACCCATCCGGAGATGCAGATGGCGATAATCACCATGGTTACGCCCCTTTGCCCCATTATGCCTAAAAAGAACAAAGCTAATAACGAGGTTGAAAAACAGAGCACCGTATCGCCGGCACGCATGATAAACGCATCTAATCGCCCGCCATAGTAACCGGACAACATGCCTAGGAAAACACCTGCGGACCCTGCCAGCAGCAAGACCCCGAATCCCACAATCAAGGAGGTGCGGCAGCCATAAAGTATTGTGCTAAAAATATCACGGCCCTGGTCATCGGTGCCGAACACAAAAGGCATCTGTCCGTTTTCCATCCACACTGGGGGCAGCAGGAAATGCTCTAAGCTAACCTCAGTCAGATCATATGGATTTTGGGGCGCTATCATAGGCGCAAACATGGCCGCCAAGAAAAAAAGCACCATTATCAGGCTGCCGATCACAGCCCCGGGCTCTCTGCGGAAGTTGTACCAATGTTTTGATTTAAAAAATGATTTATTCATAACGGATCTTTGGATTCAAATAGGCGTAGAGGATATCTACTACCAGGTTAATCGCCAGAATAATCAGAGCGGCCAGCATGATGTAGGTGACAAGTACCGGATTGTCGGTTTCAAATATGGATCTTACCAGCAGATTGCCCATGCCCGGCCATTGAAAAATAGTTTCGGTAACAATGGAAAAAGCGATCATTTCTCCGATTTGGAGCCCTGCGATGGTGATCACCGGAATCAGTGCGTTTCTAAGGGCATGTTTGAATATCACCTTTAATGGCGGCAAGCCCTTAGCCCACGCTGTGACCACATACTCTTCGGTCAGGATTTCCCGCATACTGCCCCTGGTCAATCTGAGCAGCACTGCCAGTTGGAACATGGCTAAAGTCATGGCAGGCAAAATAATATGCTTCAACCCTTCTACTGTAATCAATCCTGAACGCCAGAAACCCAAATTCACGGTTTCGCCTCGGCCAAAAGGCGGCAGCACGCCCAGCCAGACGGCAAACACCATGATCAGCAGGATTCCCATTAGAAAAGTCGGTATGGAGATGCCTCCCAGCGAAAGCGCCATTATACTGCGGCTGAATACTGAATGAGGTTTGAGAGATACCAGCACGCCAAGGAAAACACCGGCAATAAAAGCAATACACATGGCAGTCATGGCCAGTTCAACAGTGGCCGGCAGCCGCTCCAGAATTAGCTCCAATGTGGGCATTTTGCTTACATAAGACATCCCGAAATTGCCTTGGGCCGCATTTCCAATAAAACGGATATATTGAACATAAAATGGTTTGTCCAAACCCAGGGAGCTTCTAACCCGCTCGATGTCTTCAATTGTAGCGTATTTTCCGGCCATGTTCACCACCGGATCACCGGCAAACTGAAAAAGGATAAAACAAAGCAGTGAAACAGTCAGCAGTACGATAACGCATTGTATTAGTCGTCTGATAATAAAAACGAACATCTTCTAATTTCCTCAAGGCTCATTAATAAAGCACTATAGAAGGCGGCTCAGAGGCTGCTCCATCAATCCATCTGTTTTGGCCATTATTGACTTCCCCGTTAAAGATAAGAAGCAGGATTGACAGATGAGCCGAGGGCTATTCCAAAGAGATCTCCTTAGCCACCATCCACTTGTCGGGCCGGGGGTCAAAACGGATTTTCTTGTCTTTTTTTATGGCGTACAGATGCGATTGATAGTGCAATGGGATATAGAGTACTTTATCTTCGATGGAGATGCGGTTCAACTCTTGAAGATGCTGCTCGCGTTTTTTCGTATCCGTGATTTGATTGGCCTTTTTTATCATTTCATCAATCTGTTTGTCTTTGTATCGAACACCGTTGTGACTTCCAAAGCCTGCCTCTTTGTTAAAGCTATGAAATAAAATACCGTAGGTGCGGGACAGATCGTTGGTACTGTCAAACCAGCCCAGCAAACCGCATTGAAGTTTTCCGGTTGTGAGCTCCGGACCATAGATGGACATGGGTTTCACGTCGAGTTTGGCGTTGATGCCGATCTTGGCCAGGTATTTGACCACCGCTTCAGCGATTTTTGAGTCCTGGACATAGCGGTTGTTGGGGCCGCTGAGGGTCATATCGAATCCATTTGCATAGCCGGCTTGTTTCAAGAGCTTTTTGGCTTCACTGGGATTGTACTCAATGCGCCGGATATCAGGGTTGTAGCCTATGGTCATGCTGTCAGGCACCTGAGATGCCTTGAATGCCTGGCCGCGCATGATCTTAGTAATGATCTCGTCTTCGTTGATGGCCATGGCGATGGCCTTGCGCACTTGCGCATCCGCCAACGGCGTTCCAGGCTTGTTGCCGAGCATCAGGAAAATAGCACGCCGGGCCGGGCGGGATACGATCTTCAATTTGCTGTTGGAAGCCACGCGATCATACATAGCCACCGGCACACCGCCCATGATATCGGCCTTGCCGGATACAAGCGCCGCAAATCTGGTGGCTGTTTCAGTAATAGCCCGGAAGGTTATATCATCAATGGAAGGCTTGCCAGCCCAGTATTCATTGTTGACCGTCAATTTCAGGTAGGAGCCCTTGATCCATTCCTTGAATTTATAGGCGCCTGTTCCAATGGGTTTTTGGCCCATATCACCCTGGTTACGTTTTTCAGAGGACTCCTTATCCACGATAAAGAGCATGTGAAGCTGCTGCACGAACCAGTGAAGTGAGCTGGTGGTTTTAATTTCAAGGGTATAGTCGTCGATAATGTCGATGCTGGCGATCTGGTTTCCGAAATCGGTGAACTTGCTGACTTCGGGTTTTTTGAGGCGTTCAAAACTGAACTTGACATCTGTGGCGGTAAAATCGTTGCCGTTGTGAAACTTGACACCCTTGCGCAGCCAGAACTTCCAGCTCAGGTCGTCTTTGCGTTCCCATTTTACCGCCAGAGCTGGCTTCAGTTCGCCGTTTTCACCCTTGCGTTCGGTGAGGCCGTCAAAAATGTTGGCCATGAAGCCCATGTTCGAGTCCGTATAAGAACCACTCGGATCCATGGTGATCGGCGGTGAGTCAGTGACAATAGTAATCGTCGAGGCTGCCATGGCCCCCGAGGCCCCCGAGGCCCCCGAGGCTGCCGTGATAAAGCATATTGCTGAAATACAGATCAAAAATACTCGCATGCTCATTCCTCCTCATTGCTATATTATCTATCCACTATTATCTATCCACACAGGTGGCACGCAGCAAGATGGCCCGGCCCGGCCTCTTTTAACTCAGGAGCCTGCCGGCTGCATATTTCCATGCGCCTGGGACAGCGGGGATGAAAGTAGCAACCAGAGGGCGGATGAATAGGGCTGGGAACATCTCCGCTGAGCATATTGCCCTTGCGCTTGTGTCTGGGATCTGCCACCGGTACAACACTGAGCAAAGATTGTGTGTATGGGTGCTTTGGATTTGTATACAGTTGTTTAAAGCCTGCGGTTTCCACCATTTTACCTAAATACATCACTGCTATGCGGTCGCAGATATGTTCCACGACCGCTAAATCGTGAGAGATCATCAAATAAGAAAGATTGAACTCTTTCTGCAGTCCAATGAGCAGGTTGATGATCTGCGCCTGAATGGAGACATCCAGAGCCGATACCGGCTCATCACCAATAATCAGTTTGGGATTCAAGGCCAGAGCCCTGGCAATGCCCACTCTCTGCCGCTGTCCCCCGGAAAATTCATGCGGATAGCGTTTGCCTTGCTCTGGATGAAGCCCTACCTTCTCCAGAAGATGATCTATACGCTCTTGGCGGCGGGCTCCTTTGTAAAGACCGTGAATTTCCATGGGACTTGAGAGAATCTTATTGATGGTCATACGAGGATTAAGAGAAGAGTATGGGTCCTGAAAGATAATCTGCATCTCCCGGGTCAGGGCCTTATGCTCTTTTTTGCTTATTCCGGCAAGGTCTCTGCCCTCGTAGCACACACTGCCGGAAGTGGGCTTGATCAGATTCAAAATGGCCAGACCTGCTGTGGTTTTACCGCAACCGCTTTCGCCCACGATGCCTAATGTTTCCCCCGGATCAAGATGCAAGCAGATACCGTTCACGGCATAAATATATCCCGTTGTGCGGGAAAAAATTCCTTTTTTTATTGGAAAGTGAACTTTTAAATCGTGAACTTCAAGCAGCGGCTGCATAATCAGTCCTTTCTCTTGCCCTTGTCGGCATAAAGCCAGCATCGTACGCGGTGATGTTCTGAGACACTGTGCAAATCGGGCATCAGGCTGTTGCATACAGCATGCGCCTTCTCGCAGCGAGGATAAAAACTGCACCCCTGCGGCAGACGATAGAGACTGGGAACTATTCCCGGAATTTCAGATAAATCACACCTTCCTTTGGCTGCTCTGCGGCCCAGCTTGGGAATAGATTTGAGCAGACCTTGAGTATACGGATGAGAGGCCCTGTCAAAAAGATCAACAGCAGGGGCCTGCTCAACAATTTTACCGGCATACATTACCGCCACTGTCTGAGCTATTTCGGCAATGACGCCAAGATCATGAGTGATCATGATAATTGATGTGTGGAAATCCTCTTTAAGTTGAAGCATCAGATCGATGATCTGGGCTTGAATGGTTACATCCAAGGCTGTCGTGGGCTCATCGGCTATCAGGATCTGGGGGTCGCAGGCTAAAGCCATAGCAATCATGGCTCTTTGGCGCATCCCGCCCGATAGCTGGTGGGGGTATTCTCGCGATCGCTTGCAAGGTTCCGGGATCTGAACCTTGGCGAGCATTTCAACCGCCTGCTCGAGAGCCTGCTTGCGCCTCAATCCGCGGTGCAGAATAAACATTTCAGAGATCTGATCGCCAATTGTAAAGACAGGATTCAGCGAGGTCATGGGCTCCTGGAAAATCATGGCTATACGATTTCCCCGGATACGCCTCATCTGCTGTATGGACAACTTTAAAAGGTCCGTACCGTCGAAAATTATCTGACCGGCGGCTATCTTTCCGGGCGGTGTGGGGATCAGGCGCATAATGGACTTGGCCGTAACGCTCTTGCCGCAACCTGATTCACCCACAATCCCCAGGACTTCACCCCGGTCAAGATGAAATGAGATACCATCAACGGCCTTAGCCACACCCTCAGATGAGTGGAAATGAATTTTCATTCCCTTTACATCTAACAAGTTGGTGTTTGGTTTTACTTTCATGTTCATTGGTGATCCGAGTTTGTTTTAAAATTTATAGTAATATAGTTTTATCTGGTGGAGATATATATGTCAATAAAAAATAATAATTAAGTTTAAAAAAAAATTAAACTATTATGTTAATAAAAAATATCCATTATTTTAAGTGGGTTAACATAATAAGCCCACAGTAATCAAAATAACCAAATCATGTTCCGAATGGACAATCACGAATCATTGTGTTGCCATTGGAGCTCGTGACTGCTCGCGGCAATAAATTACCGGGAATTCTCGCTGGATAATTTTAAAATAGATTTTCTACCCGTCGATACTCTTGAAGGGCTCGGGCTGTAGGGGGTGAGACCTCTTTTAATTGTCGTGCAATGTTTTCGATGTGCGCCTCTTCAAGCCTGGAAAGAACTTCTATGCTGATGGCCGGAGCGGGGGAATTCCGGCCGGCGCCCTTTATACTATTACAGATATCAGCAATCATGGCCGTGTTTGGATTTAAGATGTCTACCGGCAAAGTTGTGAGCCCTTTAAAATTTTTCTTAAAAAAGACCTGGCTATATCCATAATGGGTGCAACATAAGACAGCCGCAATACGATCAATGCCTGTAGGCAGTTTGGTGATGGCCTCTTGAACCGCTGCTTTGATCATTGATTGGGTCTTTTGGCCGGCTGGATCGGTTTGAATATGATTTTGAAGATTGGGGCAGGCTATGGTTACGATGCAATCAGCTTCGATGCCCCTGGCAATCAAGCGTATCAGGTGTGACTCAGCTTCAATGGTTGTCTGGGTTCCGAAGATCACCATAGCGCCGTTGGGGTTTTTTTCTTTCCATTTGCGTACCATTTGAATGCCCGCATCAACGATATTCAAAACCGGCACTTTACTATTGCTGCAATGGCCGGTGTGGTCATAAAGCACAGACAGAGTGTTGCATGCAATGGCGATGAGATCTGGTTTAAATGCATCGATTCCAAATAGAACCCGATTGAAAGTGCGAATCTTATCTTGTTTCCTGGCCATAGTATTATAGCCATTGTCCCAGGCAGGCAGCGCGTTGAAAAAGAGGAGCTTTAGCGATTCAAATTGACAGCCTTTCTGGTGCTGCAACTCACTGGCGATTCCGGCAACTACGCTAAGACCGCCTAAGCCTGAATCGGTGACTCCTATGCGGATAGGGTTGAGATTCTGTATTGGTTTGCATGAACGCAGGCGCATTTGAATTTTCCTATTTCTATGTGGACACTATTTGTTAAAATCAAGGTCTTGGACGTTCATACTTGCTTCCAAGGCGCCAAACCACTCGCGTTCCAATCCAAATGACTGAAACAGAAGGGCAAAGTAGTCTAAAATTTTATTTGGATAGTCATGCATCAGCTGTTTTACACACGCCTTGCGGCACATATCCACTTCATCTTTAAAATGATTCACCATGGCCGGCGAGTCGGTTACAAACCCTTCAAGATTCAATTGGTGATATTCATCCTCGTAGCTATGCCGTTTTTTGCCTGAGTAAAACACTTTGGGCTGTTTGCCATCAACATCCTGGATGAGGAAAGTAAAAAAGGGGCATCGTTCCACAATCCACAATTTTTGTAGATCCGGTGATTGCTGGAGCAAGGTCAGGTAATTAGCATAATATTTCAGTATCATGGAACGGTAATGGTCGTCACCGGATTCCAAGTTCTTTTGAATCCACTCTTGAAGGCAATGTTTGCAGATAAAGGTTTCGTAGCAGTAGCCGGCTTCTATGTTTTTGTGGAACAGCCTCTTCCTCTCTTTGTTCAAAGCCGACGCGAGGTCTTTTATAAAACCGGTGGCTTTATCTTTTGCCGGAAAGGGGTACTCTTTTTTCATATAGAGCTCATGGGGATAAAAAAGTACGCTGGGACTGTCCTTAACGATGTATTTGGAGCCTCCGGCCAGTTCCAGCGCAGCAAGGGCCAAGTCAATATGGACTCGATCATATTGTGCAATCGTGCCGCCCTCGATTTTTCGCCGGCTGTTGTTGTGCAAAATATCGGGAATATCAAGTTTGTTGAGTGCTTGATAATCATAATCTGCCAAGACTTCATTTATTTGCGGTACCGGATAATTCAAAGCCAACATCACTGATGTAATCTTGTCTTTGCCCGGACGGTTGATACGGCCCAGAAGCAGCTTGGCCAGGTAAGTATTGGAAACTCCCGAAATTTTACTGATCGTGTTAAGTTTGAAATTGTTTTTTTCAATGATATACTTTAATCGATTTTGAAACGTTCTCATTCAAATGCCGCCCATCTGCCGAGTTATGAAAATTGATGCTTTCGTTAAAAAATGCCATCGCATCCAAAACACTCTAAGCCATAAAATATTATAGACATCGGGACTCCCATCGATCTCAGGGGACGGTGAGGAGTCCGAAAAATGAAGGTGTTTCTCTGAAAACCAAGTTTTTTAAAATGAGAAACTTGGTTTTAATATAAATTAAACTATGGTTATATATTTTTGTAAATGTTATCAAGAAAAATTTTAGGCTCATGTTCGATTCCAGGGCCTTATAGAAAACAGCGGCATATACCTGTGCATGCCAATTAAGTTGGCATGGTAAATACTCCCCCGATCTTTATGTTAGCGCCCGGTCTTTGTTGGATTGGCGGATCGTAATTCAACCTGTAAAATTGACATCGGCCGGCCATATCAGGTTGAATTAGGCAAAAGCAAATCCAGCATTACGCCACGCCAATAACCATAACCATGCGTTAAAATGGCACAAAAACACAATGCAATATAATGTCCGAAGCTATAACCATACCCCTCGAACTCCATACCCGCCGCATTTTCTGATACATGATCGTAGAGTTTGCTGTTTTTACAAATTCAAGCGAATAGATGCCGATTTAAAAGTTGGCACGAAATATGAGATTTTAAGATTATCCAGTGAGAATTCCCGGTAATTTATTGCCGGGATGAATCGCTGAATGCCTTATGCTATTTGCACTATATGTAGTATTATAAATATTTTTTTTATTGACATAT
>JAAERL010001238.1 GCA_024230435.1 Desulfobacteraceae bacterium | reverse complement strand
GTCCCTCAGGGCGATGATTTTTTCATAATATTCTTGAACGGTTTGATGTTTGCCCTGTCGGAGTTTGATGAAATCCGTCTTGGCCTGCCAGATTGTTTTGACGGGTTCTTCACTGCTGCGATAACTGAGGTTGACACTCTGCAGGATCTTTTGTAGGGTGATCACATCTTTTTCATTATGTGCATCCTCAAATTTTGGATCCTCTGCCATTGTTGCCTTCATTTTTTCGTCGCATTGCCCGTAGTATTTTGAATATGTCTGTTTCATCTTCTTCTCAATTTTCTCAGTGCAGGTAAGCCAGCGATCGAACTTGCTTTTGAATTTCATTTCCACTTTTTCTCCAGCACCTTTTTCTTTGCCACATCTGATTCTTCTATCGTTTCGATGTCGGGTTCATCAGGCAGGGTGACTGCCATTTTTTCGAGCGACTCCAGCACATACGGATCACATTGCTGCCCAATGATCGATTTGATTCGAGTGTTGACTGTATTGAAGTTCGTCACTTGATGGGCGCGTGTTGCTGTTGATTCGAAGACGAATCCCTATAGGTCGGGATCTGCCCCTAGGAAATTTTCCTTCTTAATGATTTCTTGTTGTAGTTGCCGCCGCGGCAATTATGGCCAGCGTTGGCGTTGCCCTCAGTTTTCACCTCTGGCTTGTTTTCACCGCCTCCAGCGGGAGTTTTGGCGCCCATAATTGGCAGCCAAGCGCAATCAATTAATTATGTTGAGCTCCAGCCC
>JAAERL010001237.1 GCA_024230435.1 Desulfobacteraceae bacterium | reverse complement strand
TGAATCTTAATAAGGTACTTAAGGACACGCCTAGCCTGTTTACGCAAACATTTTTTACTCTATCCTCTACGGTACAATACCTCTAGGCTTGTTTAAATATGACAATATAAATAAGTATTTGCAAAATACCTAATATTTCCTATTTCCATTCGGTTACGCTTGGGAGATATCGTATTTGATATTTTCAAAAATATATATTTAATAATTTAATTAGGTCTTTGCTGTTTAAGGTACAGAGGTCGCTTATTTGCCGAGGGTTAATCCCAGTCCCTTCAACGTCCGAAACAAGTCCCGCCTCCAAGATCCGTCAGAATCTGCACATCTCGACCATGACAAAAGCCAGAGCTAAAAATTGCTATCATGCAGACAATGGCAGAAAACAAATGAACTGCACTCGTCGCCACACAACTGCTATAATGGCAAAAATAGCCCCTCTTCCAACGCCGACAACAAGCCCTAGCCAGTTGGCTATCCTGTACTTCGAAAAAATGAAGCTGGAAAGACGAGCGATGCGATGGAATTGATGCTTCTGCGTTCACATCATTGGTCCAAAAAGAATGCCTCCCTGACAACACAACCAGCTACCACCAAAGGTTCCTGACGCTCTTTCCACTCAGCTGGCATCGGGTATCCATTCGTAGCCGGTTAGTCATCGTGATTTTCTTGCCCTGCTTCATCGTTGAAAAAAATTCAGCGCACTG
>JAAERL010001236.1 GCA_024230435.1 Desulfobacteraceae bacterium | reverse complement strand
TTTCGTTGAGTTGAACCGGAATCTTTGTATTTACTGGCTTTGCGGCAAACTGTGTCACCGGAGCATCCTTTTTCATCGGTTCATTTTTCAAACCAAAAAAAACACATATTTGCCATATTTTCAAGATAATACGTCGGATGGAAAAACTTGCAACCAGTTACGTGTTAAAAAATGCGAAAAAAGAAGTAATTGGAGAAGTAAAAAGCGCACCACATCCGCACCACCAAATTGGTGCGATTTTTTTTCTAAGCTATTGATTTTATTGGAAAAAATGGTGGAGGCGGCGGGAGTTGAACCCGCCGCCAAGGGCATTTCAAACTGACATGCACATACTTGATCTGACGATTTAAGTTCGCGTTTCCAGACTCAAAAAAATCACGGATGAAATTTTAGGTGATCACCAGCTCCATAAACTGAAAAAAATGTGGTAGACAGTAAATAACTGTAATGTAATATTTTACCACCAGGGAGACGTACGGTCGTGGTTGGGCGGGAGAGCTATTGTTTTTTACTTGACAATACTTATCATAGATGTCCCCTGATTTGTTTCGGTCCCCGGATTCGTCTTGCTATTAACAAATTACAACTGTTCAAAATCTGCAGTCATTACTTTTTCTTTAATTTTCGCAACTGCTCACACTCTATACAAAATAACTTTTAACAAAAAAGGGCCGCTCACATCAAGCGGCCCTTTGTGGATGCGAGACTTAATGATATAAATCGATTTCAGAGATATCAATGATGTAAAGACCATTCATCGAATTAGTATTAGTCACATAAGCATAATTGCCGGAAACAGCTACTCCAGAAGCGTAACCGGGTATTTTAACCCTGCAAATACTCGTAGGTTCTTCAGGATTTGTGATATCAATGATTTGAAGACCCCTAGCCATATCAGCCAAATAGGCATAATCGCCGGAAACAGCTACTGCCTTGGCGGCGCCCGTAAAAATCGTACCAAGCTTCGTAGGTTCTTCAGGATTAGTGATATCAATGATTTGAAAACCACTGGCCCCATCAGCCACATAAGCATAATTGCCGGAAACAGCTACTCCAAAAGCGAAACAGTCCGTAGGAACTTGATTGAGCTCGTCAGGTTCTTCAGGGTCAGTGATATCAATGATTCGAAGACCACAGTGCCCATCAGCCACATAAGCATAATTGCCGGAAACAGCTACTCCCATAACGATACCTAACGTATTAAACTGTTTGAGCTTCGTAGGTTCTTCAGGATCTGTGATATCAAAGATGTAAAGACCACATATATGATCAGCCACATAAGCATAATTGCCGGAAACAGCTACTTTATAAGCGATAGTGTCAGTATCGGCACAGCCGGCCAACTCAGGTTCTTCAGGATCAGTGATATCAATGATTTGAAGACCATTGGACCCATCAGCCACATAAGCATAATTGCCGGAAACAGCTACTCCATAAGAGACACCGTCCGTATCGGCCCAGCCGGCCAACTCAGGTTCTTCAGGATCTGTGATATCAATGATTTTAAGACCCTTGGACCCATCAGCCACATAAGCATAATTGCCGGAAAGAGCTACTCCATTAGCCTCATCGTCCGTAGCAACATAGCTAGTAATGGTGGCGTGGGCGATACAAATGATTTTAAGACCCTCGGACCCATCAGCCACATAAGCATAATCGCCGGAAACAGCTACTCCAAAAGCGAGACCGTCCGTATCGGCCCAGCCGGCCAACTCAGGTTCTTCAGGATCTGTGATATCAATGATTTTAAGACCCTTGGACCTATCAGCCACATAAGCATAATTGCCGGAAACAGCTACTCCAAAAGCGGTATCGTTAGTATCGGCCCAGCCGGCCAACTCAGGTTCTTCAGGATCAGTGATATCAATGATTTGAAGACCATTGGACCCATCAGCCACATAAGCATAATTGCCGGAAACAGCTACTCCATAAGCGAAACCGTTTGTATCAACCGTATAGATCACGTCAGGTTTTTCAGGATCAGTGATATCAATGATTTTAAGACCACCTTCCCAATTAGCCACATAAGCATAATTGCCGGAAACAGCTACTCCATAAGCAATATCGTCCATATCAACCATATAGAGCTCGTCAGGTTTTTCAGGATCAGTGATATCAATGATTTTAAGACCACTGTTATAAGCCACATAAGCATAGTTGCCGGAAACAGCCACTGCCTTAGCGGAACCGTCCGTAACATAACTGCCGACCTGCTGAGGTTCAGCAGGATCAGTGATATCAATGATTCGAAAACCCTTAGACCCAGCAGCCACATAGGCATAATCGCCGGAAACAGCTACTGATTTAACTTCAGTGAGCGTCCACGTCTGGCTGCACTTTATAGGTTCTTCAGGATCAGTGATATCAATGATTTGAAGACCACCGTTCCCATCAGCCACATAAGCATAATTGCCGGAAACAGCTACTTTATAAGCGAAACCATTTGTATCAACCGAGCTGCTAATCCCAAGCTCGTAAGGCTCGCCGATATCAATGATTTGAAGACCATTATCGTCAGCAGCCACATAGGCATAATCGCCGGAAACAGCTACTCCCCTTGCGCAACCGTTCATATCAACCGATAAGTGCAACTTAGGGTATTTAGGATTAGTGATATCAATGATTTTAAGACCATTGTACGCAAAAGCCACATAAGCATAATTGCCGGAAACAGCTACTCCCAAAGCGTAACCTGTTCCCTCAACGTAACTGTCCGTATAACCCTGGCCGGCCAACTCAGGTTCTTCAGGATCTGTGATATCAATGATTTGAAGACCAGTCTCATCAGCCACATAAGCATAATTGCCGGAAACAGCTACTCCAAAAGCGCAACCGATCGTATCAATCGTATCGACCTCGTCAGGTTCTTCAGGATCAGTGATATCAAAGATGTAAAGACCATATTCCCCACCAGCCACATAAGCATAATTGCCGGAAACAGCTACACCATAAGCGATACCCCACGTATCAACCGAATTGGACAATACAGGGGCTTCAGGATTAGTGATATTAATGATTTGAAGACCATAGTGCCCATCAGCCACATAAACATAATTGCCGGAAACAGCTACTCCTTTAGCGTTACCTTTCGTATCAAACGATTTGATCAACGTAGCGGTTCCAGGATCAGTGATATCAATGATTTGAAGACCACTGTTTCCATCAGCCACATAAGCATAATTGCCGGAAACAGCTACTCCTTTAGCGTAACCGTCCGTAGGAACTTGATTGAGCTCGCTATGTTCTTCAGGGTCAGTGATATCAATGATTTGAAGACCACTGTTCCCATCAGCCACATAAGCATAATTGCCGGAAACAGCTACCCCATAATAAGCGTAACCGTCCGTAGAATCCGGGTCGTCCTCCGTAAGGACTTCAGGACCAGTGATATCAAATTTATTTAAAATTTGAAGACCAGATTCTCCATCAGCCACATAAGCATAATTGCCGGAAACAGCTACTCCATAAGCGAAACCGTCATTATCAATCGTATAGAGCTTCGTAGGTTCTTCAGGATAAGTGATATCAATGATGTAAAGACCATCGGTCTGATCAGCCACATAAGCATAATTGCCGTTAACAGCTACTCCCATAGCGTAGGACGTAGCAATCGAATTGAGCTCTTCAGGGTTTTTAGGATCAGTGATATCAATGATTTGAAGACCATTGGACCCATCAGCCACATAAGCATAATTGCCGGAAACAGCTACTCCAAAAGCGAAACCGTTTGTATCAACCGTATAGATCTCGTCAGGTTTTTCAGGATCAGTGATATCAATGATTTTAAGACCCTCTGCCAAATAAGCCACATAAGCATAATTGCCGGAAACAGCTACTGCCCAAGCGAATCCTTTCATTTCAACCGTAGCCACCGTTTTAGCCGAAACCAGCGGATCGATATCAATGATTTTAAGACCACCTTCCCCATCAGCCACATAAGCATAATTGCCGGAAACAGCTACTCCCATAGCGAGTTTCGTATTAATCGTACTTATCGTATAAGGGGTTTCAGGATAACAGTTATGAATGATTTTAAGACCTAATTCCGCAGCAGCCACATAGGCAATTGTGCCGGAAATGCCGGAAACAGCTACTCCCTTGGCGGTGCCGCCCGTATCAACCGTACCAAGCTTCGTAGGTTCATCAGGATCAGTGATATCAATGATTAGAAGATCACCAGCCCCATCAGCCACATAAGCATAATCGCCGGAAACAGCTACTCCATAAGCGGCGCCGTCCGTATCAATCGTGGTGTCAAATTCATAGTCAGCGAGTGCGCTACCGGTAAAGATTACAAGCAGTAATAACAGCCACAAGGTAAGACATTTTTTCTTCATATTTTTTCCTTTCCATGTTTAACTTCAGACCTTGCTATTTTACCATCAAAAATAGCTATTTTTTTAGACAATCAATTATTTCAACGGTGACTTGCCTGTCTCAATTACAAGTGACTTGCCGTGCGGCGTCATTGCCCCTAACGCGGTCAGTTTGCGGCATGCCTGTTCCTGGGCTGCCCATCGGCCGAGCTGTAAAGAGGCCAAGACGCACTGTGACCTTGTGTTCTTCGCTTTTTATCCATCCGTGGCAATTGGTGATGGCATAAAACAGATCAATGTATTCATTCTTGCTCTCATAAAAAGGCAACAACCATTCGGCCATCTGTTTGGGGGCATCCAAGACAGAGCTGGTTACAAAATCAAATAATTTTTTACTTTCATTGCAGATACATTCGAAGTAGTCATAATCTTCAAGCCGGGATATATCTATCTTTTCGGGCAATTCTTTTACTTTCAAATTCAAAAAATCAATCTGTGCTTCTTGATCTGAAATTTCCTGTTTTAGTCTTTGATGTGCGCTGTTTTGGCGATGGTTACTTTCTTTGTTGAACGGTTTTTCGCTTTTTGAAAACTTTTTATAGAGTTTGTTCAACTGTCTTTTCAGACTGGTTATCAGTGCCTTAGATTCTTTGTGCTTTGAATTGACAATTTGCCGCTTTTTGCTATCCGTAAAAACAAATCCAGGTTGATAATGTAACAAATGTTTGCCGGAAAGATGCTTGAAAGTATTCTCCGAAGCGCCCCAGCGATTCAGAATAGCAAGGGCGCAGTCTTTAGTGCTCAATTTCTCAGGCCCGGCATTGGCCAACGCCAAGGCCCTGCGATGACTGGTAGCATTCCAAATGTAGCACCGTCTTAGTGTAAGCTCTTGATGGCGAGCGTTTTTAAGTGTATAGACAAAATTCTTTTCACCTTCAAAAATTCGATACAGTTTGCCGTTGAGTTTAAATTCCTCGCCTAAGTGCTCAGCTTCCGAAGCTTCGAGTTTTTGAGTATCAATATTCTTTTCCCATGTTACAAAACTGATCTTGTTTTCAGATAAGGCAAAGAAAAGCTCGGCACCGTATCCTTCACGATCAAAAATCATGACCGGTGCGCAGGCAAGCTCATCTTGCCATTTACGCCCCATACTCACAATATGGCTGCGCAGATCGCCCTCGCCTTTCTGGATTTGGAAATCCACAATTCGGCCAATGCTGTCACTGGTAACCTGATTCGTTCGGCCAAAAACCCGCCCTCGTCGTTGGGTACTGTATCCTGCATTCAGTTTTTTTTTGATAGTGTATGGCAGAAGATCTCCGTCAGTAAACCATAGCTGGCTACTGATAATACCCCAGCATATCTGGTAACGGAAAAGGCCTGCCAGCATATATGTGGAAACCATCTGTTGGCAAACATCGTGCAGCCATTGACGTATCTTATAAGATAAATAAAATGGATCCAAAGG
This sequence comes from Desulfobacteraceae bacterium, assembly GCA_024230435.1. Lineage (GTDB taxonomy): Bacteria > Desulfobacterota > Desulfobacteria > Desulfobacterales > Desulfosarcinaceae > UBA2230. Next base: position 6,901 of record JAAERL010001236.1, on the reverse strand, counting down.
AATAGTTACTTTTTCAAAATAATCTCCAATTTTACCAAAATATTCAAAAGTTATCTTTATCTTCCATTGAGTCCGCATGATCGCTTAATATTGACCTAATTTCTGTGTCAATGCTAACTTCTTCTTCAGTTTAAGATAGCCGGTCTTGTATCTATTGAGTCCAATCTGTGCACTTAAGCATTTTGTTTTGGCAAACCTGCACTAAAAAATCTATCATCGGCATGTTTGTATCTAAACAGCAAGAAAAGGTTCTGTTACCAGTTGCTGTTATTGAAGATGCTCCCATGGCAAGCATATCGCCTTTTCTTTAAATTCAGTTTGCAGTTTTTCAAAATATCAGCATCTCTCTTGAATGCAACATACTAAAAGCGGCAGATAAATGTAATCAGAAAATCTCTTATTTTTTTGTGGTGTATTTTCCTATCGCTTTTAGCTGTTTGTCATAAAACCTGTGTAATAAGAAAGAATTGTTGGGACAGAAACTTAATGCCTTAATCAACGGACTCAATTTGAAACAGGTACTTAATGCCTTAATCAACGGACTCAATTTGAAACAGGTACTTAATGCCTTAATCAACGGACTCAATTTGAAACAGGTACTTAATGCCTTAATGCGAATAACAAAAAATATACGAATGCTTTATGATAACTGGTTGCAAGTTTTTCGATTCAAAAAAACGCCACTCGTGATTGCGAATCATCAATTTATTTGAAAGTAGTATTTTCTGAGCACTCAACTCAAAATTTAGACGGTCTGAAGTGAAACTTTGAACACAATCATAGAAATTAGAAACACGTATCCATCAACAAGGATTTTTTCAGATTGGGGGATATCGCTTGTGATATGTTACGGTTGGCAGAACTGGCGTATGTTTATCATGGTATAGGCCAACAGTTTGAAGGTGAAATGCCGGGATTGAATTCTCTCAAAACGAAGCAGTAACCGCTTAAACTTGTCCTCCCAGGCAAATGTCCTTTCCACTGTTAGGCGAAGGGCATGGATAGCTTCATCAAACAGTCTTTTCCTGCCACGTTTGGCTTTCTTGCGGTTACGATTGTTTTCAGGAATATTTGGAATCATACACCGGTTAAAAATATGTTTCCGGTTCTTTTTCGAATCAAACACGCCATCAAGATTAAGTACCGCCCCCTTTATCGAAAAGCCTATCTTACGGGCAATATGGGAAAGATTGTCAAGGCTATCGGGCAAAAGGATGCAATCATTTCTGTTGGCTGGGGCAATCGTGTATGGTGCAAGAACGTAGCCGTGATTATCAACAATTGCGAGCACTTTTTCACCACGCTGATGTTTGTGCCCTGAATAACCGATCCCGTCACCGCCTTTTTTGGCAACGGTGTTTGTACCATCGCCATGCAGAACTGACAGATTAAGCATCTTCTCGTCAGAAAGATGCTGCACTGAAGCTTCAAATGCCTTTAAAAGGGAGCCATCATCCGACCATTTCCCGTATTGTTTGAAAATAACGGTGTGATGAATCTCCGGATCGCCATTTGCATCCTTTTCAATTGGCAACTCTTTCCACTGCATGCCGGTGTACAGGAGCTTCAAAATATAATTGAATACTTTCCAATATCCTATTTTACACTCTGGCCCTCTTTTGGGCATCGATAAGTACGGCAAGATAAATTCCTCAAACTCATTTTCGTTGAGTTGAACCGGAATCTTTGTATTTACTGGCTTTGCGGCAAACTGTGTCATCGGAGCATCCTTTTTCATCGGTTCATTTTTCAAACCAAAAAAAACTGATGAGCGACATTTATAATTCCCGAGTAACGACAATTAAAATTCCCGAAATTTAAATTCTGAAATAGTTGGTATAACCATCCAAATTAAACCTGAAAAGGAGCAGATTGGATGGTTACGGACCAGCAAGTAAGGAGGTTGTTCAAATTGGTAAATACACAAAGCAATTTCGGGATTACGGCAGCCAAGGCAGGCATGGATGAAAAAACAGCGCGTAAATACATAAAGCTGGGCAAGTTGCCCAGTGAACTAAAAATTGAGCACACTTGGCGGACGCGACAGGACCCGTTTGAAGATGTCTGGGATCAGATCCAATCGCTTTTAGAGCTTATCCCCGGCTTGGAGGCCAAGACCATATTTGACGATCTTCAGCGTCGCTTTCCAGGCCGATTTTCCGACGGCCAGCTTCGTACGCTTCAACGTCGGATCAAGGTTTGGAAGTCTGTTTATGGACCTGGCAAACAAATTTATTTTCCCCAGGTTCATCACCCCGGTCAGCTATGCCAGTCCGATTTTACCAATATGGATAAGCTGGGGATCACCATAAACGGCGCCAGATTTGATCACTTGATTTACCATTTTGTTTTGACCTATTCGAACTGGGAGGCCGGTAGCGTCTGTTTTTCTGAAAGTTTTGAAAGCCTGAGCCACGGTTTTCAAAATGCATTGTGGCAGTTAGGCGGTGTGGCGAAGATGCATCGAACCGATTGTTTGAGCACGGCGGTTAACAAGACCGGTCATCCGGAGCAATTTACCCGGCGTTATCAGGACTTGCTGGATCATTATAAGATCACCGGCTGCAAAACCAATCCGGCAAGTCCCCATGAAAATGGCGATGTTGAGCAACGCCATTATCGGTTTAAAAAGGCTGTTGAACAGGCACTGCTTTTAAGAGGCAGCAGCGATTTTGCTGATCGCAGCCAGTATGATCTGTTTTTGGTCAAGCTGTTTAAACAACTCAATGCCGGGCGCAAAGAACGATTTAAAAAAGAGCTTGAGCAGCTGCAGCGGCTGCCTCAAAGGCGAATCGAAACGTTTAAAAAAACCACCACCAAAGTCGGGCCAAGCAGCACAATCAATATCAATAATAACACCTACTCGGTGCACAGCCGACTGGTGGGTGAGAAAATACAAGTGCGTCTGCACATGGATCATTTGGAGATCTGGTACGGCCAAAGAAAAGTCGATACCATACCCCGGCTTCGCGGTGATAGTAAACACGACATCAACTATCGGCATGTTATCGACTCGCTGGTGCGCAAGCCCGGAGCCTTTGAAAACTACCGCTACCGAGATGACCTGTTCCCGACAACGCGTTTTAGAATGGCTTATGACAGCTTAAAACAGCTCCATACGCTATCGGTTGCTGCAAAGCAATATCTGAATATCTTGCATATGGCCGCGCGCATCAGCGAAACCGCGGTAGATGACGCGCTAAGGGCTTTGATAGAATCCAACAGTAAAATCAGCGCTCAACGCGTAAAATCGATCATTGAGTCCGGGCAACACATCGCGCCGGTAACCCGGATTAATATCGTCCAGGTGGATCTAACCTCCTATGATCAGCTATTGCAGGAGGTGGCCTCATGTTAGAGATGAACGATTATCTGAAGCAATTGCACATGGGCTCGATCCGTGGCTGTTATGAACAGGTGGCCAACCAAGCGCGCAAAGGCTCATGGACATACGAGCAGTATCTTTTGGAAGTGATCAAGAACGAATGTGAAACGCGGTTTGAAAACCGTATCGCCCGTAACCTGCGCAGCTCCAAACTGCCGCCGTCTAAAACGTTTGATAATTTTGACTCCAAGCGGCTTCCGGCCAAAGTGTCGACCCATTTGAGCGTGCTAAAAAACGGCTCTTTTTTAGACCGCAGTGAAAACATCCTGGCCTTTGGCAATCCGGGTAGCGGCAAAACACATCTTGTATGTGCCATCGCTCATGAGCTGATCGCTCAGGGAAAACGGGTTCTTTTTACGACCTGCAGCCAACTGGTTCAGGATCTTTTAATAGCCAAACGGGATCTGACCCTGACCAAATATCTTAAAAAACTGTCGCGCATTGACGCGGTTGTCATCGATGATATCGGATACGTTCAGCAAAACCGCCAAGAGATGGAAGTGTTGTTTACCTTTTTGGCAGATCGCTATGAACGCGGTAGCATCATGATTACCAGCAATTTGCCCTTTTCAAAATGGGAGCAGATCTTTAAAGACCCGATGACCACCGCAGCAGCAATAGATCGACTGGTTCATCACAGCGTGGTGCTGGAATTGAACCTTTCAAGCTACCGGCTGGAGCAGTCAAAAAATAAAAAGGCCAAAAAGGATCGTGCCTGATTTTATATGGGGGCTCTGCCCCCCAAACCCCCGGGGTTTATCGCATTATGGACAAAAGTATAGGGAAAATAAAAGAAGCGAGGCCGCATGGCGCCATGCGGCCCCCCTCTATACTTCCGTCACCCAAACGGTGCTCGGGTCGCTCCCCAGCGTTTCCCTATCCCCCGATTGGGTATAATTATAAAAACATAAAAAAATGCAGCTTTCAAGCATTTTGTTTTATTACAGTGTGTTATGGTGAGTTGGAAACGGGAATTTTAATTGTCGCTGAAGGGAATTTATAATTGTCGTTGATCAAAAAACACATATTTGCCATATTTTCAAGATAATACGTCGGATGGAAAAACTTGCAACCAGTTAATAATCAGTCATCATAATGACAGCACCTCGGTGACTTTTATTGGCGAATACGATACGCCCGTTGCGGAGGCCGTTAAGCTCAAACATGGTCACAACAAGGATTTTAGGCCTGATTGCAAACAGATAGTATAGTTATCCAAATTAGGTTTTTCTTGGCATGATTTATGCTTCTATTTTTTCCAATTTCAAACTTTTTTGCCATCAATGTTCTTAATTCATCAACGTGTTTATCCCCATAGTTTAATAATTGAAACACTTCTGCCCGAAACGTATTTTACTTTTTATAGTAAGTATTTTTTAACAATGTAATAAACGTATCAGAAAGGAGCTATGGTGAAGAATCAAATAAATTTCATTATTAGATGTAAACCAAAGTTTAGCAGCCTTTGTTGTTATGCGTTACTATTGGCATTGTCTCTTGGCATTGTCTTATGTTTAGGAATAGCCAATTCCAAATCGGCTGATTATACTCCAAATATCTGTCTCAACAATACGGGCTCGGAGCCGCAATGCAAAGATTGCTGTGATTGTCTTGACGCTGCTGATCAACGCCGGGCCTGCCGTGATGATTGTTTGGATAAAGCCACGAGCAGCGGTTTCAGTTCAAATACGAATTTAATCATTGTAGATGCGCCTTCCGTGCTGGGCGCCAATGACGATTACGCTGATGCTACCGATACAGGGAACGAACAAGATTGTAAAACTTACTGCGATGAGTCGGATACTCTTTCCTGTGGAGATCGAAAATATTGCCGCGATAGATGCAATACCTTTTTTGGTGGTGCTTCTAATAACAACACCGGCGGCAATAGCAATATATCCATAGATCAGGCCATAGGGGACGAGGCTCAGATGAAAACCATTGCATTTACCGGTTTGGCCTTTTTTACCGGAGATAAGTGCTCCGACACGTTTTTACCGCCGGGCAAGGTTTCTGATTTTTTCGGATTTCAGTATATGCGCGATATTGCGCCTAATGGATTCGGCCACAATACGGAATTTGCGCGCCGAATTTCAGACAACGTTTTGTCTATCTTAACCGGCGATCAAGTTCAAGCCTTGGTTTCAATGGCAAATACACAAGCCTATCTGATCGATGCCTATGGTTATAAACGTTTTATTCTTATTGACGCATTCCGGCGGCTTTATGAGGACGATCTTCCTGATGGGGCAACAGGACTGGATATGAGCGCGGTAAGCAAGTTTACTGGAGATTTGTACTCCATTGACGCGCGAATCAGTTACCAACGGGCTGAAGTGCTTGGCAACATTGTGACCGAATTGACTGATTCCCAGAAAGCTGAATTGGCACAATTAAAGGACACTTTCAATACGCTGTTCCAAACAGCCGGACCAGGCGGAACAATCGATGATAATGATTGGCCGCATGCTGATCCGGTAGACCTGTCCGGACTTCAAACCAATGATGGACGAACGCTGGTCAGCACTTACGCCACACAGCTATATAGCTGGTATCTTGGGTCAGTTGAAGGCGATACCTATTTTTGTCCTGAACGTCATGGCACCTACTTTGGTTCTTTTTACATGAAAGATATTCCAGCATTAACTGCAAGCACCGCGGTTACGATTGATACCAACCTTACCGCGGATATGGGGCAGGACTTTCTTGACACGTTGGACAGCTCGCAAAAAACGTTGGTGACGGATTTGTTAACGCTTCAAAGAGAAAACTTAAACAACATTGTTGCCACACGGGAAACAATATCTGAACAACTGCGGCTTTTTATGAATGGTACTTCCGTTGCCTATAACGATGTGCAGGCTCTTGTTCGGCAATACGGAGAATATGAAGGCGAAATGATATACCACTATACAACCAATTTTGTTGCGGTAGGTCATTCATTGACAGATGCCCAGGAGCAAGCCCTGATGAGTTTGCGCACCGGCTATTATCAAGAATTTCCCGATTACCAGAACGATACAACCACATATGACTGTTCGGGGGCGTACCTGTATGCAGCCAAAATTGATAATATGCCGCAGATTGAAAACACAGATTTTCTTTTTGGAATTAGCTCGGACAACGTAGTGGCCGATGACGCTGAAGTCACACTTGTTGCTGATGGTTTTTCTTTTGCCGAAGGCCCGGCCAGCGATCTGTCGGGTAACATATTTTTTTCTGATATTACAAACGACCGGATTTACAAGTGGTCCGTGCACTCCGAATTGACTGTATTCAAAGAAAATTCAGGGGGCGCAAACGGTCTTTATTTTGATGATTCAGGTAATTTGCTGGCTTGTGAAAGCAGCAACCGGCGTTTGGTTGCATTGGATACATTCGCCAATGTTACCGTGCTGGCCGATAAATACAATGGACTGCAATTTAACGAACCCAATGATCTTTGGGTTGCACCTGACGGTGGCGTCTATTTTACCGATCCGGTCTATTTTGGAACGAGTGCGCAAGACGGTGAAC
>JAAERL010001235.1 GCA_024230435.1 Desulfobacteraceae bacterium | reverse complement strand
TGACAGTAGTGATAGGTTTATTGCCGGTACGCAGCAGCAGGTGAAAATGGTTTGGGATCAAAGCCCATGCATAACACAAGGTGCCGGATTCACTTATGACAGTGCCAAGCCGGTCTAAAAAAACATCTCGATCCGCATTATCATCAAAAATCTTTCTGCGCCCAATGCCCCTGACAATAATGTGGTGCAACGCTCCGGGGGCATCTATGCGGGATGATCTTGGCATAACAGGTAGGTATCAATATCACCGGCCATTAGCAAGTTTAAATGTTAGGAGCGTCCCCTAAATGCTCTTTCTGCGGCCAATGCCCCTGACAACAATGTGGTGCAACGCTCCGGGGGCATCTATGCGGGATGATCTTGGCATAGCAGGTAGGTATCAATATCACCAACCATTAGCAAGTTTAAATGTTAGGAGCGTCCCCCAATTTCTCTCTGACAACAATGTGGTGCAAGGCTCCGGGGGCATCTATGCGGGATGATCTTGGCATAACAGGTAGGTATCAATATCACCAACCATTAGCAAGTTTAAATGTTGGGAGCGTCCCCCAATTTCTCCATAGCAGGTAGGTATCAATATCACCGGCCATTAGCAAGTTTAAATGTTAGGAGCGTCCCCCAACTTCTCCCAAGTTTAAATGTTAGGAGCGTCCCCTAAATGCTCCCAGGGGGGGGAGGCAATTTCCGGTTATCTTTTCGAGATAGTTATTCATAGGGCAGATCAGGCTTCAACGGGCTTCAACGCAACGGATATTTCAGCAAGCACCTTAGTAGATATGTTCATTTGCTTCTTACCCACGACAGCATAATAATAGAGAGGAGTTCCATCCTGGCAGAAGCGGTGCCGGTATCTAAGACGCTCGCGGATTTCTACAATACCATCATCCTCCAGACGTTCGATCAGTTTACAAAACCCGGATTGATCCTCTGCGCAGATAAAATCCTCCTTGATATTGAAAGCCACCCACCCTTGTGCAGAGACCAAGTTATACCCACTGGCAAAAGCATCCGGCGGGATGTCACCAAATCCAAGTGCTGCCACTACGGTCATACAATTGAAGTCTATTTTTTTCAAAGACTGTTCAACATCAGGCGGCATGTCGGTCAGGTCTGCAACATGGTATGCGTCATAAATTCCCGGCCGGTCGCGCTGAACAGCTTCAGCCGCCTCATCGATAATATCTACGCCTACGATGGCCTTAGCACCGAGATCAGCCAGCTGTTCTCCCATCATACCGTTTCCGGCACCGATGTCCAACGCTACGAGCTGTTCATTATCTTTATGCTCTTGTTCTATATGCTTTTTCAGGAGCCCGCATACAACTACCGGAGAATTGCATTTGTATTGTTCGTAAAATAGATGTTCGTATAGTCCCGGAATTTCATATATCCGGTCGTAATCATGAAACTCGATTTTCTCCTTGCGGCCGTCTCGCTCAAGGAATAGAAATTCTTTTCCTTGCTTGATGGTCTCCAAATCAGGCAGATGGATATTAAAGTTGTTTGAATCCTGCATCTCTATTCTCCTTATTTTGCCATGTTGCTTATACAACAAGAGTGTATAGATTAATATCGGTATTGATCTGACTTGTAGGGACCGTCTACCGGCACGCCTATGTAATCGGCCTGCTCTTGCGACATACGGGTCAGTCTGGCGCCGAGCTTATCCAGGTGCAGTCTGGCCACTTCTTCGTCGAGTTTTTTATCGAGGCAGTAGACACCCATCTGTCTGGAATTCTGGTGTTTCCACAGGTCGATCTGAGCTAAGACCTGATTGGTGAAACTGTTGGACATCACAAAACTCGGGTGACCGGTGGCGCACCCAAGGTTGACCAGCCTTCCTTCGGCCAGAAGATAGATGCTATGACCATCAGCAAAAGTGTATTTGTCTACCTGGGGTTTGATTTGTTTTTTTTCAACGCCGGGCCAGTTGTTGAGTTCATCCCCCTGGATTTCATTATCAAAATGGCCGATGTTGCAGACTATGGCTTGGTCCTTCATGCGGCTCATGTGCTCAGCGGTGATAATGTCCTTGTTGCCGGTGGTGGTAACAAAAATATCCGCCTGAGCCAATGCATCTTCCACCGTGCATACCGTGTATCCGGCCATGCAGGCCTGCAAGGCGCAGATGGGATCAACCTCTGAGACCAGCACCCGGCACTTTTGCCCGGCAAGTGATTCTGCCGATCCTTTGCCCACATCTCCGAATCCGCATATCATTGCAGTTTTACCTGCCAGCATCACATCCATGGCGCGGCAGATTCCGTCTACAAGCGAGTGACGGCAACCATACACATTGTCAAATTTCGATTTGGTGACCGAATCGTTGACATTGATAGCCGGCACTAGCAATGAGCCCTCTTTTTGCATATGATATAGTCGATGCACGCCAGTGGTGGTCTCTTCGGAAACTCCCTTCCACGCCTCCGCCGCACGATGCCAGAAGGTGGTATCGGCCTGGTATACCTTTTTGAGAAGCTGCTGGACGATTTGAAGTTCCTTGTTGTCTGTGGGTATGTCTAATAGTGCAGGATCATTTTCTCTGGCATACCCTTTATGGATAAGCAAGGTAGCATCACCGCCATCGTCGACAATCAATTGAGGGGTTTTACCGTCTGGCCAGGTCATGGCCTTGAGGGTACACCACCAGTATTCTTCCAAGGTCTCGCCTTTCCAGGCAAACACTGGTGTTCCTGTGGCGGCAATGGCTGCAGCGGCGTGGTTCTGGGTGGAAAAGATGTTGCAGCTGGCCCAGCGCACGTCGGCACCGAGGGCCGTAAGGGTTTCAATCAGCACGGCGGTTTGAACGGTCATGTGAAGACTTCCCATAATCCGAACATCTTTCAACGGCTTTTCAGGGCCGTATTTTTCACGGGTGGCCATTAGGCCAGGCATTTCTTTTTCAGCGATCTCGATCTCTCGACGCCCCCATGCGGCCAGAGAGATATCAGCAACTTTATAATCGTTTTCAACGGAGGTGTTTTCGCCAGCAATGATCGTTGAAATTTCAGTGATAACCGTGCCATTGTTAGATGAAGCTTGTGTAGCGGTTTCCGATTGCATTGATTCTCCTTAATTGTAGTTTTTATATTAAATTATGCGGCAAACTGAAGTGTGATCTGATCCCATTGGTCTTCAGGGATAGATCCTCTCTGCTGCTGCACGACTGTAGCTCATAGAAATGCCCAGAGTTCACTAGTAGCTAATTGATATGGATAAACAGAAAGCTGTCCGCCTAAAGGTCTCCAGCACTGGCTGTATCAACCATATTTTTTGCAGTTCTCTTTGACATTTTGCAGTAAGGAGCTTGTAGCCCCAAACTTGATGCCAATGGTCATGCATCCCTCGACCATCTTTTTTAGACAGTCTGTAAAAAACATTGGGGCAGATATCTACTATGTCCATCTGATGCGGCCGCTCCCATATGCATAGTGTGTGCTCCATCTGGGCATCCACTAAGACTATGCCGCCTTTTTTCTCCTGCAACGGTGTTGAAAAAATCATCTATCACATAGCCCACCTGATCGAAAACGGGTGAGCACACCGTCGATGGCTTTGAATCCAATATAGATTCATGCCACACGCCTTTCTTTGAGACCCAGCTTATCAGCAAGGGCCTTCGCTTTGTTGGTTTGTTCCCATGGGAAGATGTCTCTTCCAAAATGGCCGGTGACCGATGTATCCCGATAAGACCAGCCATTTGGCCGGGTCAGCTCTAAGTCCCGAATGATAGCGGCCGGACAAAAGTCAAAAAGCTCACCGGATTCCAATTCGGCCTGAATATCATTTTGATCCACCTTGCCGGTACCGAAGGTGTCCACATTGATGCTCAGCGGTTTGGCTACCCCGATGGCATAGGCCACCTGTATTTCGCATTTGTCTGCCAGACCGGCGGCCACTACGTTCTTGGCAGCATAGCGAGCGAAATAAGCCGCTGAGCGGTCCACTTTTGAAGGGTCTTTGCCGCTAAAGGCACCGCCGCCATGGCATCCCACGCCACCATAACTGTCCACGATAATTTTTCGGCCGGTCAGCCCAGCGTCACCATGGGGGCCACCAATGACAAATTTGCCGGTGGGGTTTATGAAATACTCGGTATCATTATCCAACAAACCGGTCTTGCCGAGTGCTTCCTGTGCAACTTGAATCAGGTCTTTGCGTATCTGTGATAAAGGCACGTTGTCGGTTTGGTGGGAAATCACCACATTGGTGATCCGGGTGGGCACGCCTACTTCATGGAACACAGACACCTGGATTTTGGCGTCGGGTCTCAGGTAACTGATGTCACCGTGCTTACGAATGCGCTGAAGATGATCCAGCAGCTGATGGCTATAGTGGATGGGGGCTGGCATCAATGAAGGTGTTGACCGCGTGGCGTAGCCGAACATCATGCCTTGGTCGCCAGCACCCTGTTCTTTAAACAACCCCTGGCCTTCGCAAACCCCTTGGGCAATGTCACAAGACTGGGGATGGATGCGACTTTCATAGTCAAAGCTGTCACAACAAAAGAGTAACTCATCACGGTCGTATCCGATATCTTTGACTACTTGCCGGGCAATGGCTTCAGGGTCGATGGCATCCCAACCGCAGCAGGTGATTTCACCGATATTGATCAGAAAATTAGTGGTCACGGCTGTCTCGCAAGCAACCTTGCTCGATGAGTCCTCTGCAAGGCATGCATCGAGAATTGCATCCGACACTTGGTCACAGACTTTGTCAGGATGTCCTTCACTGACCGATTCGCTAGTGAATACATGATTGTTTATAAGTTTGCTCATAATTGTCCTTTCTTTCTCGGTATTCATAAACAAAGGTGTTGAAGAAAGTTGGTCCTTTATCTGCCAGTAGCGCCTTCACTGAAGAGGACATTTATACTAGTAAATGGGCCGGTTAATAGATTAATTAATAAATCTATTATTTTTTAAAAAGAGAGTTGCGAAACCGAATATTGAAAACCCTGGTCGTTATAGCTATAAAGATAGAACCGTAAACGGTTATAATTTCATAGAATGTCAAAGGGTAGCATCTTCGTGAGCTTTTCATAACCGACAGTATCGCTTTTCAAACAGGCCCATGCACCCGAAAGTCTTGGACTGTCCGATGTTAAATCGACGTCATACTTAACAATTTCAACCGGAATCCCGGGAGGAGCCCAGCCAACAACTAATCGATTTTTGAAAAGCATGCCGATGCCGTAATAAAGTAAATTGCCATTCAGTAGCCATTCAATATAATAAGTAGAGCCTTTTTTGGTGATACGCTTTTTTAGCGTTTCAAAATTCTCGCCCTCAGCTGTTTTATAATCTGCAATGTAATTACCCACGATTTGATTCTTTGGGCCATTAATGGAGACTCCGCTTCCTACTTTTCCTTTTAGATCCGGATGATACCAGTGAGCGGGAAGCGTACCGTCCAAAAGGACGTTGTATACAACTATACCGACGGATTGACTTGTATCGTATTGGTACTCCAATGGGCCGCGGCTAGCGACGAACATCCCATCGATAGACAAGCCAACGCCTGTATAACAGCGTGTTTCATCCCAAACGATTTTCCATTCACACCTCCACGCTTCTCCTTCCTTGGAGGCATTGAACGTTCCAGCATAACTCTTACCCTCAGGCGTTTTCGCTGATTCGACGGTCCAAGTTCCAGGTACCAAGCTAACATTTGTCAATCGCATTCAGAGATTCCCCTTTTTAATCGGTTCGATGCTTATGCAACTGTTTATAACTCAATCATCAAGTTTTTTTTGAAGACATGAGACTAAACGAGACAACAGATCGATTTTATGGAAAATAATTTTCGTTCGATAAAAAAATCGCATTTTATAAATTAAGGGTGGTATCGAAAAATTTGATCATCGAGTATAAGACCTGAAATATTTTAAAACGTGTTGCATCGATGTTTGAATTCAGTCGAAGCGCGTCTTTTGTCCGATCGGCCCAATTAATCTGTCAGTCTTTTGATCTAATACAGCCCCTCTTTCTCCAATAATCAAAATACATATGCCCGTCACGATACAGACAAGTCCAAGGGCTAAGGAGAAAGTTAAACGTTCAGACAGTATAACAATTGAGGAAAGCAATCCGATCACTGGAACTCCTAAAAATCCTATTGATGAAACCATTGCCGGAAGCCGTTTCGACACAACCACCGCGCCCCAATAGCAAAACGCAGTTGCGATCAGTCCGGTAAACGAAATGGTGGCGAAAAAAGGTAAAGCAGGAACGATATCTGTCATGTCTTCCCGAATTAAAGCTAATACTCCTAATATAATTCCAGCGATCAACATTTCCCATGGAGCTAGTTCCAACGGAGTAGATGTCCACCGATGAGATCGGACATGTAGGATTCCTGCTGCCCAACATATCGCAGATAGAATTAGCATACCATTGCCTATCAATGCGGAGCTGTTCGACCAATCGAAGCTAAAGGGGTTGAACAGCACCATCAACCCTAACAGTCCCAAAAAAAGACCCCATGCAATTGAGGGTGTAATCGACTCTTTGAGTAATAAAACGGCCACGGGTGCCACCCAGAGAGGATGCGTATAAGCCAGTAACGATGCGCGGCCTGCATCTACATAAACAAGCGCAAAGTGCATGAGTGCTGTAGGGGCCGCCATCTGCAGAATCGCAATACTGAATATCACGCTATAGTCGGACCTTGGAGGAAAAGAGAGTTTTCTATAAATTAGGAGAAGGAAAAACACTCCGATTGCTCCGATGCTCATGCGTAAGAAGCTAAACCAAATAGGCGGCGTATAGGCAAGGCCGACTTTCATAATCGGCCATGTAATTCCCCAGATAAAAACAACAGCGATAAGAAGTAAAAAAGCTTGTGTCGTGTTTTTCATGTGTGGTCTAACTATTCTCCATCTTTAGTTATAGAGTAACAGGTGAAGCGAGGTCCTCACAAGAAACGAAGTCCATCGCCCTCTTTTTTTGTATAGATTCGACATTGTGTATTTGAATGGATTCAACATTGCGTAAATGCTCTAAAACAATTAGTCTACTGATAACCCCTCTGTTTGATATTTTATAAAAATCTTGTTGAACGTAATGTATCAGAGTGTGAAACGCCTCTGTTATCAATATTTTTCAATAATAATTTCATATCCTCCCACTGAGTTCGCGACCCATTAGAAATTGACAAAGCCATGTCAACTACCCCGCCATCAATTCTTTTTTCCCGGGTGTAAAGTCCCCCGATTTTAATTTTGCCGAATTCCTCTCTCCAGAAACTTAAAATATCATCATCTAATAACTTGTAAGGAAATAGCTTTACCAAAGTATCTGGCCTTGACTTTATTATCTGTTCCGAAAAATTATGAAAAGTTCGATAATAATCAGAAGATAATTGGATCTCAAGGTTGAATTGATAAGTAAAAAAGATAATATCCTCATATTCTTTCAAAAGCTTGAGAGTTTCTTGCAGGTCCTTTTTTTTTGTAACGGGCGTTGAAATTATAATGTTAACAGTCACTCCTCTAAAATTCGATTTTCTAATTGTATCTAGGGTCGATCTGAAGCGATCTAATCCTATACCTTTATTCAAAAAGTCGCGGATAGGCATGCTTGCAGATTCCAATCCAAAGTCGATTTGTGTGCAACCAGATTTTTCCATCTCGGAAATTATTTCATTACTAAATTCAGAAACTAACGACTCTGAAGTCCAATTAATCTTCAAATTTCGTTCATTAATCAATCTGGCAACCTGCCAAAAATGGTCGGGAGTTAATCCAGCGCCTGTAAAATAAAATGAATCTACGCCTAATTCAAACTTTAAATGCTCCATTTGATCAACTATATAGTTTGCACCCCAGAATTTATAATTATATTTTTTGGCTGTTGGATAAGTACAAAACGAACATTTATTATGCCAACATCCAATGTTGGCTGGGATCGGCAAAATGAGAGGTTTCGGGTAATTTTTTATATATTCCGGCCGATAAAACGGCGGGTAACAATATAAATCGTTAGGAATTTTCGAAAGATTATTGATGTATATCACATCATCTTTTCGATAAGCGATTGAATGGATTTCTTCAACCGGGTTACCATTAAGAATTTCTAACAAGGGCGTAGAACCATCTTCCTTGATTACCATATCAAAATAATCAAATATTTTTTTCGAATTGGTTATTTGTTCCCATAATGGCGAGATAGCACTGCCACCAATCACAATAGTTTTATCTGGGAACATTTCCTTTGCCGTTTTGGCAACCACCAAGGCAGAATAAAGTTGACGAGTCAAGGATACGCTGATCCCGAATATATCATATTTTTTAAGGTGGTTAGAAGCTTTTTCCAATTCTCCTATAATGAATTTTTCTAATTTCGAAGATGGAGTATTAATCAATTCGGGAAGCGTCAATTCTAATTCTGATTTACCGTATATGGAATATAAATCGACATCTTCGATAAAGTCGTTCAAAGCAATTTTATTCAAAGACAGAATCTGTTCCGGGCTTATTGGCTTATTATTAAATCCTTTTACAAAATTGACAATATGTAAACTATTCAGATCAATTACGTCAGCTACAAAACCCTTGGCCTTCAGATAACCAGCCAACATAGGACCAGCACAGGTAGGTGTAGCAATACTCCATCCTGGTAATGAAAACATAAGAATAGACTTCATCGATTTTATCCTTGCATTTATAAAAATTTATTATCTTATCACTCAATGATCAAGTTTTTTATGTTTGACTTTTTAACGCATTAAATTTGCATATTGAGCAAAAATTTTTCAAAGTGACTTGTTGGAAAATAAGACATTTCAAAAGTCAATTTTAAAAATTTGATTGTCAAGTATCATCGTCAATGTAATGTATAGTGACCAATAAAAAAACTACTACTGTTTAGGGCAGCAATCACTTATTGAATATTTGTTTGTTGTCCGATGAAATCGGTTAAGCAAATACTTCGGTCTTATCCGGTTAACAATGCCGTTATTATCTGAAAATTTGAATTATTTTGTAGAAGAAAGTTGGTATGAACCGCTTTAAAAATACGCGGTTGTGGTTTGGATTAAGGGAAAAGTTATAGCTATGAGTATCCTGACAGTTCATGTTTACAAGCTCCTTTATTTTCTTACCCATTAAAAACAGTATTTATTCGATTCAATCGTTAGAGAACGCCGTATGTAAATGAAAGGATAGGTTTTTATCACATTATGAATGGCTTGTCACTTTTTTTTGCTAATTAATTCATTTTTTTTCTCTCGACTTTAGCTATTTAAGCTGCTTCTAAGGAGTTGGACCATATTAGAGAGATATAAGATATGGGTCTTTGTCATGTTTGCAGAAGAGAAGGAATCGCCTCGCCCCGAGGAACAGATTTGCTTATCGCAGTGGCGGACACATCAAACTCTGGCGCTAAAGATGTTATGCTCATTCCGAGTTCCCGAACCGCCCAATAGCAGAGCAAGCTTCTTGCTGCGACAATATGCCGGTACTTTCCTTTTGACCAAACTTGATCTACCGGCATGTTGAGCACTTGTGACACCCGATGCGCAATTGTATAAAGATCAACACCTTTCAATCTAAGCCGATTACGTCTCTCATAGACCTACTCATTTAGTAAATTTAAATGTTGGGGGCACCACCTAATTACTTTCAAACCGCCAAAACGGTTGCGAGTACAATCCATTATAGGCAAAGATCCGGTTTCAAATATTTAATTATGTATAATCTTGGCAGGTTGAATTGAGTAGAAGGATATCCTGACTAAACACAGAACGATTCATTCAAGTATTAAAAGCCTCCGGTTGGTTTTTACCGGAGGCTTTTTAATTTTGGATCTGATTTAAGCCATGCCTAACGATCTATCTACCACATAATTTATTGCCTCGCGTTCGGATAGATCGGGCCGGTGGCCCATTTGGATTCGCACTTTGTGCATGATCTTATATAATCGGTAGGCGAGTTTATAGGTTTGGCTTCGGCGCTGGCTGCCCAGGCTTCGAAGGATGCAGATGAGTTCAATTTCCGGTTCTGAGAGATATTTTTGGATTGTTTCCAGCTCTTCATGGGTGGTTTTGATTTGGGTTAGGCCGTCATATGAATATTTAAAAAGGAGGTTCTTATTAACCGGCGGTATTTGTGGGCGTTTTAGTTTTGGTTTTGGATGAGTTGTTGAGCGTGGGTTAACCGCCTCGCCTTTGTGCCAATAGTCGTGGAGGGCCTGGTAACATTCTTTTTGATATTTGATT
>JAAERL010001234.1 GCA_024230435.1 Desulfobacteraceae bacterium | reverse complement strand
TGAATATTAAACCTTTGGACCAACCGGTGGAAGGTTTAAGCACCATGGCATGGACGGTATGGCAACAACATTTTTGTCATGACTCACAAAGAAATCGCTCAAATTCTAGAAGATAGAGTAGTGACCTACGCGCAAATCGTGGTCAATTTTCGACCCCAAAAAGAAGACCCCAACCGAGTACAAATAACGGCCGGGGGCAACCTAATTCAATACCCAGGCGAATTAACTACGCAAACGGCAGATTTGACAACTTCAAAAATATTATGGAACAGCGTTATCAGCACAGAGGGCGCACGATTTATGGCACTCGATGTAGGAACCTTTTATTTGGAAACTACCATGGATAGATATGAGTATATGAAAATGCCACTTTCACTTTTTCCACAACACACAATCGATAAATACGACCTCGCAACTAGAGCAAAAAGAGGATTTTTGTACCCGGAACTTCGGAAGGCCGTTTACGGCCTCCCACAAGCATCAATGCTAGCAAACAAACAACTGAAGAAGTACCTAGCGCCGGCGGGCTATTACGAAGTCGCACATACGCCAGGACTATGGAGACATGTGACAAGACCCATCCAGTTTTCACTCGTAGTGGATGATTTTGGAGTCAAATATGTCGGTAAGGAACATACTGACCATCTCATTGCCACTTTACGAAAGCACTATGCATCTGTGACAGAAGATTGGGAAGGAAAATTATACGTAGGGATCACTCTTGATTGGA
>JAAERL010001233.1 GCA_024230435.1 Desulfobacteraceae bacterium | reverse complement strand
GGACAACGCTATAATCCTGGCCAAGTGGACTGCCACAAATAGGTTTGACTCTCTTGAGACGACCAAGCTTCTGTTCTGATCTGGAAAGGTGGCGGTGCTGCACGTAAATGGTGCGGTGGCATGGATCTGGTGTTTCCTGCTTGTCGTATTTGAGGTCTGGAGGTCCTAATTGACTCCTATAAATAACTTTCCATACTGCTGAGTGAGAAATTTTTAAGTCTTGAGAACGGTTGAGATAGTGGGTATTGATGTGGAGAACGTGATCCTTGATTGACTTAGGGATATCTTTTTTTTTCTGGCTGTGTTGTTTAAGGGCCAGGCGGTTGTTGACATCCTTGAGAAAATGCTTGATAACAGATTGAACTGCAAGATGACGCCTCAAAAGTGGATTGTTTGGGTCAGACTTCACCAGAGAGTTAAAGTTCTTAGAAGACAATACAATGCTGGGGCCACGACCAGACTTTGACATATTTTGTCTAATAGTTTGCAAGATATGAAGGTGGAAAGAAAATGTGAGATCCGAAGTGGCAGAGATAGTGCCTGGGAATAGTGACTGTCAATCAGTGTGTGCTAGCCTGATTATAAGCCAGCAGTGGGTATTTGAGTGCAATATTGTGGCACCAGATGAGGAAGGGGAATAGTGTGTTTGCTTTGCTGTTGTTATAAAGACTAAAATTGTTGGACATATGGGAATAAATGTTTGTACACATGCCAATATAATGAGCATATCATATTGCTGGTTATCAGGTTTCCATCTACCAGGGCAAGTGTGCGCCGGACGACTCATGTTCCACTGCGGGACTCAAAATTATATGACCCTCCATTCAAAATTATAAGCCTCCACGTGAGGAAAACCCCAAAGCGACATTGTACGAATCCGCTGGGGATCGAACCTATCATCGGTGATGGTGAGTGCGGAAACGAAACCACTAAACCAAAGAACCGTTTCCTCACATTTGTCCTAAATTACACCAATAATCTAGTATCCAAAATATGGCGCGCGAACATATTTACTGGACATATCTTTGGCCATATTCGGTGGAAATGGCGATTTTGGATAATTTTGGCGAGCGGCGTGATTTTGGACAAATGTTTTGACATAGACGGTGTTTTACTGGACATATCT
>JAAERL010001232.1 GCA_024230435.1 Desulfobacteraceae bacterium | reverse complement strand
TTTCGTTGTTGATGAGAGAAAGGGAAGAGAACGTAATAAGTGAGAGTTTCGTGTGGATATGCGACGAAAAGAGAGTTGTAAGTAAAGGAACAGTGGCGTAAACTCACGGCAGTGCTGCTGGTGCCATCTTTATCGTCTTGGTTTACTACCACGCTGTCTTCTGCTACGAGTTGCCAATTCTTAGCACGGTAAGTTGTTGCAGGGCACATAAAAGAATGGGCTGCGTGACGACGGTTTAGGTTATCCCCCAATTTAATTTCGCTAATAAAATTTCTAGATGAAATCGCAAGAAAGCAGGTTTAGGCTGTCCCCGCTGGCGCGTGATCGGGATAGGACGGGAGAGGAAAAATCAATCTCAACACAAATCCAAACACCTTCACCATGGTGACTACTAGTAATAATGAGATTAATGAATAATGGCAAAAGCTAGCAACAACCGGTATAGTCGCCCCCTATTATACCATAGGAACATCGAATCGCCGCTTGGTGTTTGTTTTGAGCCCAACTTTGGTTAAAATTAAGCTTGAACGTATCACATTTTTCCGCCGGCGACATGTACCAACACATCAACGGCGGTGTGTAGCGATTGCTGTTTTATACTACAACCGCCGCCGCCATCCCTTCTCTATTTATGATATAGAAGAAGGTTTCCGCCGATCGGCGGAGTTGCCAACTCTCTCGTCTGCCTCCCTTACACAGTAAAACATGTCGACACAAAAATCAATAAATATTCATGAACAAGTAGCGACACGTAAATTAGGCCAAAGTTGGGCTCAAAACAAACACCAAGCGGCCATTCGATGTTCCTATGGTATAATAGGGGGCGACTATACCGGTTGTTGTCAGTTTTTGCCATTTTTCATTTACCTCATTATTACTAGTAGTCACCACATGGTGAAGGTGTTTGGATTTGTGTTGAGATTGATTTTTGAAGGACGACCTCTCCCGATCATGTGCCAGACGGTCTGTCTGCGTGGGGCAGCCCATTCTTTTTTATGTGCCCTGCTACTGTCTCTCGCGGAAAATTTAATTGGCAATTGGCAATGAC
>JAAERL010001231.1 GCA_024230435.1 Desulfobacteraceae bacterium | reverse complement strand
TCTAGCGTGCTATGTAGAAGAAGATGTACTCATGGCGGACGAGGCCCAAGCGGCTTGGTCGGGGATGGATATCGCCCTGCGCACGGCCATGAATCAAATTAAACAGCCGACCAGTGGGCCTATGCCTGCTTCCCTGGGTATGAACTCGGGTCAGAGGCTGTCGTGCGCTTTGTACCCTAAGCTATCCTGAGGCCCTGAGGTGCTTGCACCTAGGGAGAGGCGGTAGTGGATGGGGAACCCCGCGGCTTTAGCCGTGGGAGGATGTCAGTGAAGTGAGACTAGTCACTCACATATATGCTATGAAAAATAACTTTTTAGAGCAACCTGTCTGGGTTTTACAGCGTCGCTGGATAAATGAAAGCCTACACGAATGGGGGCCTTTTTAGATAGGGCTATTTTAAGGGCTTCTAAAGGATTTTTTATGTTTTTCATACATTACCCTATACAACTGGCTTATCTCCTCTCACAGGGCCTGTAAATGGGTCTAGCGGGGTTCTTAATAGCTAAAGGTTGTGCCCCGCCGCGGCCGCCGAAACTTTTCTCTTTCTCCTCCCCGCTTTGTTTTTTTGTAATATCTGACTTTTTGTCAGTTTTTAGCCCCTTTTTTATTTGGTTGAAAATAGCGCGAAGGGACACAAAACTTTTTGTGAATTTTTTAAGTTATATTTTTTAATTGTTTTTAGAGGTCTGTAATTTTTCAAAAAATAGCCTTTATTGATGCTTTAAAGGCACATTTTTTCCTTCATAATTTTACTAAACCGAACCTTTAGTGTGTCTAAACCGAACCTTTAGTGTGTCTAAACCGAACCTTTAGTGTGTCTAAACCGAACCTTTAGTGTGTCTAAACCGAACCTTTAGTGTGTCTAAACGAACTTATATTTTTTATGGGTTTGTTTTTAATGTACCTTGGTCTGGTGAAAGTAGTGACCATCGATCTAATGATTAAAAAAGAAGTAATAGTAGAGCATAATGATCTTGTCAGTGCCCATTATGATATGTCGGCAACAGAACAAAATATCTTTTGCATGGTGCTACGACAGATTAAACAAGATGACCCTCCGAATAGGATCTATCGAATTTATGTGAAAGACCTAGAGGCTGCTACTGACAGAAAATTAGATTATAATAAAATAAGGGTTGCTGCCAAGAAACTCCTTTCACGCATATGTACCATCAACAGAGAAAATGGGAACATATTGGATGTAGTTATGATGTCCGATGCAGAGTACATAAAAGGGGCTGGAGTGGTTGAAATTGGCCTCTCAAACAAAATAAGGCCCTTTCTTTTTGACATGAAAAAGTACTTCACTAAGTATAGATTTCACATGTTTATGGCTTTGAAGAGTAAGTACTCGAAACGCATTTACAAAATGCTAAGTCAGTTTAAAAATACGGGCGTGATGCACATTGCAGTGGATGAACTCAAAAAAAGACTAAACCTTTTAGACTACAAGACAGGCAAAGAGAAGTATACTGAATGGAATATGTTTGTCAAGAAAGTTTTGAAAGTTTCCCAAGACGAGCTACAAAAATTTACTGACTTATGCTTTGCATATGAGGCAAAAAAAACGGGCAAAAAATATACACACCTGGAGTTCAAAATCCGATATGTGCCACAACAGTTACCACTTCAATTTGGGGAAGATCAAGTTGTTTCTAATTTCTATAGCCGGCTCACTAAAGAGTTTAAATTGAGTGCATGGCAAGCCAATGATATAATTGTGCATGTGCCAGAGGCTGAAATCAACAGAACTATGTATGCTCTTAAGATCAAGATCATGGATGGTAACATTGGCAATATTGGCGGTTTTTCTGCCATGGCCTTCGAAAATAAGTACGGACTAGGTTTGATGGGGAATAAATCAAAAACGGTTGACAATATTTAATAAGTATTTAAATACATACTATAAATACTAAAATTTAATTAAGCGTTAAGAGGTATGTCAGGGACAAGGCTCTTAGAAGGGGCTATGAAAGCACGCACTGCTTGAGAGATCACGGCCGATTTATTCAACCCATGTTCATTGGCATAATGAACCAGATGGGCATGTAGGGCTTTGTCCATTTTAATGATGTAGCGCTCCATATTAGGTCGTCTAGGTCGCCCTGCTTTCTTCTTCCTCACTACTCCTTCTTCATGCTTCTGAAGGGGTATTTTACGCTTAATAGTATCTATATTTTCAAAAAAATCACTCACAATAATATATTAAGTTCTTTTATTAAACTAAGTATCTCTTGCTTGGCTTGACCATGCACAGCTTCGGCTAGAATACGGGCAAAACCAACTAGATTAGATAGTTCTGTAGTAGCTTTTTTGATGTCTTTATAATTAGATGATAATAAGGCTTTGACTTCATGGTAAGTCTTGTTGTGAGGC
The DNA here is from genome assembly GCA_024230435.1 of Desulfobacteraceae bacterium. GTDB lineage: Bacteria > Desulfobacterota > Desulfobacteria > Desulfobacterales > Desulfosarcinaceae > UBA2230. The sequence goes on along the minus strand of JAAERL010001231.1, from coordinate 441 downwards.
TTTCTCACCTCATTGTACACAATGACACCTTTATTAGCCATTTTAACTGCTCTTAAATCATCAACCACCGCTTTGACAGCCAGAAGGTCTGGGTAACTCACCTTAACAGGAATAAGTACCAAATCAGCTGTATCAAAGTAGCTTCTTAATTCTTCTCCATGATAGGGTGGGGTATCGTAGATAATGTACTTAGCAGTAGCCTCTTCTTCACTGACAGGCAAATGCCTTTTTGTATAGCAAGCCCCTACGGTGATCGTCCCCTGTGTATCTAAGTCTATCACTTGTACATAAGGCAACATGTCCGCCAAAGCAAGCACTAATGTACTTTTTCCTGATCCTCCCTTAGAATTGGCAACGACTATTTTCATGGTTATTTAAATATATATAAATATATTTAATATGCATATAAATATATATTATTTAACAGAAGATGAAAAATAC
>JAAERL010001230.1 GCA_024230435.1 Desulfobacteraceae bacterium | reverse complement strand
GGCGTCATTTTAGCATCAATTTCACTAAATAGTAAATATGATTATCTAGAATAAATTTAAAATTACGCGCTTCTCTGTAGCCCCCGACAAGTATGTCTGTAGGGCATTCCGCCGGTCCGATTGTTGTGAACAATCCGACCGGCAAATACAGTCGCCGCCAAAGTCAGAGCGGAGGCGTGCCGCAACAAAAATCATCGTCAATCCTATCGTATCATAGGTTGTTGGTGCAAAATGAAAGAAATAATAAGTAGCTATCTACGTACAAAAAACTGGCACTTGGCTTGTGGTCAAGCCCCCACTATGGGCATTTACGTAGGATGGGTACCTATCAGCAGCAATAAGCTCGATTCTCTTTTTGTATGGGCGAATTATGTGCTCCGTAGGTATCTATTTTACTCTAATGAATGATGATAGATTGAAAATAGGGATCACTTTGCAAAGCCAAATTGATATGAAGACAAGGTCGGTTCACCAATTTTAAAGAAACGTCACACTCAGCATAACATGGAGAGTGTGACGTTTCAACTCCGGAGGCAAAAATCGGGTTCTGGAAGGCTCTAGACCTTTGCAAACACAACGCAAATTACTTGACGAATTACCATGGTAGGTATCTAGGAGTTTTTATTCAGTTTTGGCTCGCCGATCAACCAGACCGGATTACGTAGAAAACTCTTCAGTT
>JAAERL010001229.1 GCA_024230435.1 Desulfobacteraceae bacterium | reverse complement strand
GCTATTTTTTTCAAAAGAGACTTCAACCTTTTCTCGATGGCTCCGGTAAGCACTTTCCGGCGGTATTTTACGCACCATACGAAGTGATAATTCACATTATAAACCGCAGTTCGAGCATATAAATATTCAGACATACATATATGTATGCCGAAAAGAATAATATATGTCAATAAAAAAAATAGTTATAATACTACATATAGTGCAAATAGCAAAAGGCATTCAACGATTCATCCCGGCAATAAATTGCCGGGAATTCTCGCTGGATAATCTTAAAAAAAATTGGAAAGACCAGCTAAATAATACAAAACGTTCGAGACAAATAAAGCCCGGTTTGATAAAGGGAAACCCTTTTAGTAACCAACTAAATCTTCTCTAATAATCAAAACCGGGCTATGAGCAAAAAGTATAACACCACAACTCGGGAGTTGTAGTCAATAGTTGTGTATGAAAAAGTTAGGCGGCGACCCTTTTTTTCAATTTCATTCACCAAATTTACTCCTCCAAATACTTCAGCCAACCGTTCAGGACGATGCAAGCGTATCCATCTTTTATCAGTCTGAACTTTATCCTTTTGGACGGTTTTGCATGCCGATTCCGGATGCGGTGTGCTTTTACCGGCACAGCTCCAGCGCCGGTTTGAATTTCAAGTTCAGAAATATGACCGTTACGAAAAAAAAGAAAAAAATGGGACATGCAATCTATGCAGACTTACCCAACACTATTAATCAAAGACGAATTAATTATGCAGTTCTATAAGATCAAAAGTGCATAACGTTATTAACTTGTCGGGCTTGGTTTTAATATCGGCCACAGAAAATGAGACGTTTACTCAAGTTTTTGTTAACATCTTGAATTGATACGTTTTTTATTCCAACTTTACGGGCGCTAAATCAAGGCGGCCGAAGTTATGACCAAACCCGGACTTAACGAAGAATCAGGCCGCCTGCAAAGCATTATCTATCCTGACAAGCGCCAGGATTTGTATGTTTATCAAAACGGATCATACAGCCCTGAAGCCGATAATGCTCCCGGCGCTTTTACAGCCGGTACAAGAACGGATATTCAAACCATTGTGGTGCGTGGCACTGTGGACCAGCCCGATGGAATAGCCTGCAAAACCACAATATTTTCAATCTAAGTATAGCTGGTTTTAATATTTCCAAAATCCTTTAGTGCTTGATTTTCAAGGCTATTCGTACCAAAATTTCTTTTGCTTTGTCATTAGGATACTCTTGAAAAAAGATTAGACATTGTGTCCTAACCGTACACTTTCGTTTTATTGGACTTTAAGCCCCAAAAGCAACATAAGCCAAAAAATATTAATTAATGCGCCAAGTTTTGTTATAAAAAGGAACTTTGGCGTGTAAAATTTAAAGGATTGTAATTGCGAGCTATAACATTACGCCTTTAAATTGTAATAAAAACATCATTTAGGAGCGCAATGCTGATGATTAAATTAAATTCAAAATTATCGATAGTGTGCCTGACAGGCATATTTTTTATCATGTTTCTGGCGGGTTGCAGCAAGGCCTATTATTCAGCCATGGAAAAAATCGGAAAGGAAAAGCGGCACCTGCTTATTGATAACGTGGAAGATGTAAAAGAAAGTCAGACCAAAGCCCAGGAAGAATTTACCGATGCATTGACCAGGATAAAGGAATTGTATGGATTTGACGGCGGTGATCTGGAAAAGTTTTATAACCGGTTCAAGGACAGTTTTGAAGATTGTGACTACCGGGCACGCGAAATTGAAAAACGAATCAATAAGGTAAAAAAAGTAGGCGGGGATCTTTTTGTTGAATGGGAAGCGGAGATCCAACAGATCAATGATTTAAAATTAAAAGCGATCAGCCGCAAGTCATTAAAAGATGCCAAGACAAAATACGCCCGGCTTGAAGGGGTCATGTCCGTTTCCACTGAGAAGATGTACCCGGTATTGGCCAAACTCAAAGATTATGTGCTGTATTTAAAACATAATCTTAACGCCAAAGCGGTCGGGTCTTTGAGCGGTGAAGTCGTCTCCATTGAAAAAGAAGTTGCAGGCTTAATTGAGGACATGACGGTATCGATTAAAGAAGCACAGAATTTTATAAATAATTTTCAATAGAATTCGGTAATAATTATAGATACCCCCAACGTTCTTGTCGTTAACCGAAATAAAATTTGTCAGCAGTTACAGCTTAGGAGTTCCGTTGAATTTACATCAATTTTCTCTTTCTATCCTGCCATCAATACCATAACCAAAGGGTTGACTAAGGCTTTGAATGTACTCAATTAAAACATCCAAATCAATGGGGCCGATTTCCCGGTCAATGCCGCATAGAAGCATTGAAAAGTTATCACCACCTTCGGCGATAAAACTGTTTGTGGTGACCGTATAGTATTCGTTCAGATCGATCGGCAGTCCATCTTTGCGGACTTCGGCAATCCGATCATTCTCAGGTTGATTTGCATCCCATTTGTAGGATAATCCCGATACCTGCAAAATTTTGGAGTAGGGCTGCTCATGCCACTGTTGATTTAACAAATCATAGATCTGCTGTCCGGTAAGTGACATTTTAACCAGGTAATTGTTAAATGGCTGAACTGTATAAAGTTCACCCCAGGTGACTTGCCCTGAAGACAAATCAGCCCGGATTCCGCCAGAATTCATAAAGGCAAAATCGGTCCCCATCGCGTGGCGCTGAGCATCTGCGATCAAATTGCCCAAGGCGGATTCGCCGGTAAGGTTCTGGTTCATTGTAATATCAATGGAAGCTGTTGCGATGATCTGTCCGGTGAGTGATTCTGTTGCTGCCTTGGCATCTTTGACGAGGGCAGATACTTCTGCATCCGGGTTAAGACCAGAGCCTTGATCAGCCCAAGTGGTGATGATTTTGGCCGACTTAGCCACCACGTCTTGAGTATGAAAGTCTATTTCAAGATCAATGTCCGCATACGCAACTCCTTTTGATAATGATTGTGTAACAAGGATCTGCGCACCTTTGTTATTTGTCAGCAGCGCATTGGTAAAACTATGAGTGTGTCCGCAGACGACTACGTCAACTTCGCTGTCGAGCACATCGATAATTTCCAGGATCTCACCGGAAACATCATTTTCCGAAGGATCAGTAGGTCCCTCGTAAGGCAATTGAATGCCTCCCTGATGAAGAATCACAATAATGGTTTCAACTGCTTTTTCTTTTAAGATTTCTACCTGCTGGTTGATAGCTGTGACTTCATCTAAAAATTCCAGGTCTTCAATTCCAGATTCTGTCACAATAGTGGATGCGCCTTGAAGGCAGGCGCCAATAAAAGCGATTGGCACATTTTTTACTTTTTTTATAACGAAAGATGGAAGAATGGGTAAGCCGCTGCCTTGATTGATTACATTGGCGCACACATGAGGGAAATTAGCACCTTTCCAAGAATCTTCCAGAAACGGCCCGTTCCAATGATTTCCACCATAGAAAAGGCGCATCATTTCATCTTGACCCTCATCGAATTCATGGTTGCCAATCGTGCCGGCAATATTACATTTTGGATGCATAGGATTGTTGTATTTACAAAATTTGTTAGACAACAGGTTGAAAAACATGATTGCAGGTTCATCTTGCAGCAAAGCCGATTGCGGGAGCGAGGCGCCAATAAGATCACCCGCATGGACGATAAACGTCTTCTTTTCCATACCCGACGCAGCATCCTTGAGATAAGACGCCAATACTGCAGCGCCTCCAACAGGCCGCCCATCTATATATATTCCTTCCGTGAGTTGCCCATGAAAATCGTTGATCGCCAGAATTTTAACATCCAGTCTTTGTTTACAATGGCTGATCATCGGCGTAAAAAAAAATGCAACAATCATCAATGTTACCGCTATTTTAAAAAATAACGCCCACGCTTTTTTTTCAGGATACCATTTCATTGTTTTTCTCCTGTGTTTTGTTGTTTTGACATCCTTGCAAACCTAAAGTGCGGCGAGGGCGCCAAGTGACGTTAGGCGATTGGCGGAAAAAATATAGTATCTTAACAGATACCATGTTGGGCTTAGATTTTTTTCGTCTTCAAGGCATGTCAAAGTTTGCTGATCAGTTTGCATACTTAAAGTATTCGCACCTTTGGCTTAACACAAAAGACAGGAAAAAAGACATGCCAGATGGTATATTATTAAACTGTAAATCGCCTTAAGATTTGTTTTCACAATTTTCATATACGGTGGTGTAATTTTTTATTGCTTCACGAGAATATAGCCCATCTACTTCATTAAACAGTCCATTGGCGCCCATGCCCCCATAGAGCATATCATCATTGCACCCGATGCGCCGGACGGGGCGGCTTCGGCGCTGTTTTTTGGCTAAAAGGGCGGAAGGAATTGTTTCGAGCTATCCGGGCAGGTCATCGGTGGCCTGTTCCGGGGCGGCAGGCGGGATGACATTGAGGCCGCTGCCCGAGCTGGATGAGCCTCCGCTGTTTACCTTAACGTCCGGTCCTGAAATTGCGATACCGCTTGAATCCAGTACGATAAAGCTTGAGCCCGCCTTTAAGGTTACCGAAGCCCCTGACTCAACAACCAGATCCGAACCAGATTCCAGGTTCATGCTTTCGCCTGATTTAACCGCATAATTGGTTCCGGCCTCGTGCTGCCAGTCTTTGCCGGTGCTAAGAGACTCACCGCCGCCGACCTGTATTTTCCGGTCGGATTTTATGTTTAGATGACTCTCATTGTTGATCTGCTCGTAAAGCGTTTTTTCAATTACGCGGTGGTCGTTGTTGCCGATGAACGTGCGGCGGTCGTTTTTGACCCGCAGGTCCATATCTCTTTGAGCATGGAAAAAAAATTGTTCGAAGCCTTTGCGGTCCTGAATTCTTAATTCATTAAATCCATCTGCGCCGGGAGACGAGAGACTTTTTATGGTGGCCACG
>JAAERL010001228.1 GCA_024230435.1 Desulfobacteraceae bacterium | reverse complement strand
GGCGGTGGAGGGCTGACGCCATCGTTGGCGCCAAAATCTTGCGATGGCGCCAAATAGATTTTGTAAACCTTTTCAGCAGAATACGACGCCTGCGCATCGGAGAGAAAAGACGATAAGGTCTGGTCGTCGGCGAGAATCAGTCGAAAAAAGCCACGGCCAAAAACCACCGGCGTTGAAGACTTTCGAATGAGTCTGAAGGCTGTGGACCTCACTTAGAAGGGCTATCTAAAAGGCGGCGTAACTTTAGAGAGTGGGTGATCGGAACCATTCCTTACATGCCAGTGAAAAAAGTAGACCGAAAGTAGATGTATCTAATTCCTATGTAGGATGTATTTGTTAGGGATAAGAATGTACATTAGGGATAAGAAAGATATTCTTCTCTCTTTCTCCCGTATGTGTCAAGTGGGAATGACATAAGATGTCAACTTTCGTGTGGTTCGCACGTGTTTATGGACCGCGCGACGCTCTTTCAAATGATATAGCACTAGTTAAAAATAGATAATAAAAATTTAAGTGATGATAAAACAAATTAAACAGGCCCTAGCTGGCGGCATGGAGCCAGCAAGGATGGATTCATGTGTTGTAAACATGGGTAAATCCTCTCATATCTTCTGGCTGACAAAAAATGGCACGATCCTTGTATTATGTGAGAAAAGAACTAAAATAAATTCATGCTACTGTATTTAGTTTTTATAATTATATTTATTTCTATTGGTGAAAGATTGTAGTCTGTGGCGCTTGTGTCACCCTTGACTTTGAGTTCGCCTCCACGAGAGCTCCACTTTACAGAAAAAGCAGTAAAAGGAACTTTCCCGTAGTGAAAGTATGTGGCAAAATATTTAATCTACCAGAGGCCAAATGCCCTCCCAAAACTGTGAATGATGTTTTTTGTTTGGGCGCTGGAGACCTGCGTGACCTTGTGCAATAACGCCTTTTGAACTTGTAAGTGCGCCACTTTGATGTCCCGACAAGGAGGTTCCAAAGTTTCATATCATGACACCATCTGAGTACCACTGCCTTTTCTAGGGTTCATGAAATGGTCAATAAAAGCTGTGAAAAAAAGCGGTTTGGGCACACAGTATTTTTCATTTGGGGGGGTGTTCAGACTACTGTGGCCACGTTAAGGTTCTACAGCTCCACTCGGGTGCTCTGAGTCTTTACTTGGTCCTGCCTCCTGGGATTCTGTGCGCCTGTCATTGTTTAGCTTTGTCTAGGGAGTGTTTATTGCAATTCCAGCAGCCCCATCGACTGAGTGTGTGTTCACTCCACCACCTGCAACCCCAGGACCCGCCCAGGGCTGGTTGAAATGCCGCCGGCTGTTTGGGTTGACTTGACCACAAAATTACCCTGTACAAGATCAGTGCAGATCATGTTGATGCCAATGTGGAATGAAAAATGAACAACACGTACAATCACCAATCATTTTATAGCCAATACATTTATTCATGTCAACATGAATGGCTAAAGTTTCAGAAATAATAATGCATGAACTCAAGGGTTGGCAAGTAAAGATGACCATGATAAAATTCAGAACTAGACAAAAATGTAACCTGTTTTATACTAATTGATACCAAATGCTCTCAAAACGGATACCCAAAATTAAACAGAATAATTGGGTTTTGATATGAGTTTAAAAGGACATAAATAGATTACACAAAAGGTTCCCTTAAGTAAGTAATTCCCTAAGTATGTGTGATTTCAATAAGCTTGAAGTGGAAGAAATGATTATTACCTGATATTTCTATTCGGCTTGCAAAAATTACAATGCGAATAAGTGGTTGGCTGACATGGATCTGACCATTCATTATAATAGACGAGTACCATTCAGTCTCTCGTCATATTGTGTTTACCAAGAGGAACATGGTTAGTTTCTTTGTTTATTTGTATATTTTTCTAGGGAAGGACTTTGCCTTCCTGGATTCAAAGTTAGTTCATCACTGCAGACTGTAGTGAGTGCATCATGTTGGCGATGCTAACAGCATGGATGACAATACTGAAAAATAAAATATATTTAAACTAATTATGCTTAAAAGACGAACTAGATTAGCTCTAAAAAAGAGTCCCTGCGTCACTTTCACCCAATATCTATTCCCCTTGCTTTTGTTCTTTCAGGCCCAAGGTACTAGCGTAATGAAAACGTCCACGGCATATGTCGCAGCCATCACTTCATAAAAGATCTTAGTGTACGTAGGAATATTGTATTAATTCTCGAGAATAATTCGTCCATAGGCCAAAAGATCGTAGATCGTCATACCATATTCGCTACGTACGACGATCTACTAATTTACAAATACTAGGCCTACAAGTTAGTACTATTTTTTTTGCTAGCGAAAAGCTAGCGGAGTACTAGCCAAGGATTTTAAAAAAGTAGACTCTTCCGGTCTACCCCGGGCCTCATTCCCGGGACCGTAGCCTACTTTTTCGGATTACTTACATGCCAGTGAAAAAAGTAGACCGAAGGTAGATGTATTTAATTCCTATGTAGGATATATTTGTTAGGGATAAGGATGTATATTAGGGATAAGAAAGATATTCTTCTCTCTTTCTCCCGAATATGTCAAGTGGGAATGACATGAGATGTCAACTTTCATGTGGTTCACAAGTGTTTATGGACCGCGCGACGCTCTCTGACATGATTTAGCACTAGTTAAAAGTAGATATTAAATTTACATGATGATAAAACAAATTAAACAGGCCCTAGCTGGCATGGAGCCAGCAAGGATGGATTCACGTGTTGTAAACATAGGTGAATCCTCTCATTTCTTCTGGCCGACAAAAAATGGCATGATCCTTGTATTATGCGAGGAAAGAACTAAAATGAATTCATGCTACTGTATTTAGTACCATCATTATATTTATTTCTATTGGTGAAAGATTGTAGTCTGTGGCGCTTGTGTCACCCTTGACTTTGAGTTCGCCTCCATGAGAGCTCCACTTTACAGAAAAAGCAGTGAAAGGAACTTGCCCGTAGTGAAAGTATGCGGCAAAATATTTAATCTGCCAGAGGCCGCATGCCATCCCAAAACTGTGAATGAGGTTTTTTGTTTGGGTGCTGGAGACCTGTGTGACCTTGTGCAATGATGCCTTTTGGACTTGTAAGTGCGCCACTTTGATGTCCCAACAAGGAGGGTCCAAAGTGTCATATCATGACACCATCTGAGTACCACTGCCTTGTCTAGGGATCATTAAACGGTCAATACAAGCTGTGAAAAAAGTGGTTTGGGCACACAGTATTTTTCATTTGGGGGGTGTTCAGACTACCATGGCCACGTTAAGGTTCTCCAGCTCCACTAGGGTGTGCTGAGTCATTACTTGGTCCTGCCTCCTGGGATTCTGTGTGCCTGTCATTGTTTAGCTTTGTCTAGGGAGTTTTTATTGTAATTAAAGCAGCCCCATCGACTGAGTGTGGGTTCACTCCACCACCTGCAACCCCAGGACCCGCCCAGGGCTGGTTGAAATGCTGCCGGCTGTTTGGGTTGACCTGACCACAAAAACTACCCAGTACAAGTTCAGCGCAGATCATGTTGATGTCAATCTGGAATGAAAAATTAAGAACACGTACAATCACCAATCATTTTATAGCCAATACATTTATTCATGTCAACATGAATGGTTAAAGTTTCAGAAATAGTAATGCATGAACTCAAGGGTTGGCAAGTAAAGATGCCCATGATAAAAGTCAGAACTAGACAAAAATGTAACCTGTTTTATAATAATTGATACCAAATGCTCTCAAAATGGATACCCAAAATTAAACAGAATAATTGGATTTTGATATGAGTTTAAAAGGACATGAATAGATTACGCAAAAGGTTAGCTTAAGTACCTAATTCCCTAAGTATGTGTCATGTCAATAATCTTGAAGTGGAAGAAATGATTATTACCTGATATTTCTATTTGGCTTGCAAAAATATAATGGTTGGATCCAGCGAATAAGTGGGGTTGGCTGACATGGATCTGACCATTCATTATAATAGACGAGTACCATTCAGTCTCTCGTCATATTGTGTTTACCAAGAGGAACATGGGTAGTTTCTTTGTTTATTTGTATATTTTTCTAGGAAAGGACATTGACTTCCTGTATTCAAAGTTAGTTCATCACTGCAGACTGCAGTGAGTGCATCATGTAGGCAATGCTG
>JAAERL010001227.1 GCA_024230435.1 Desulfobacteraceae bacterium | reverse complement strand
GTACAGGCCCCCACATGGAAGGATATTCCAGTTCCTCAAGGCAACTTGTGCTCCAATGCATAAGCCTGTTTGGCTCTTGTAACATTTTGAATCACAATGCGATGTATCGGCACACCTCTCCTTACCGCTTTGCTTCTTGTTTGTGTCTTACCAGCAGTTAAGCCTTGCAACTGGGAGCTTGTTTCTTTTTGAGATTTCCACAAGTTTATCTACATTTTTCTTAGTCACGTCATTATTGTTGGAGAATAGCCACATTGTTCGGTTGTGATTTTATATCTTGTCCTTGAACTCTTTATCAACCTTGTAAAAGACATGATGTAGTTTCATCATTTTTCTGCATCATCAGCAGTGGTACGCCCTACCCTGACACGCTCCATCAGCGCCTTGAGCTTTTTGCACCACACGCGATAATTTTTGGTGAGAAAAAATACTTGGTCTGTCATTATTTCAGCGAATAGCCAGTCACCGCGATACTGTATGAGGCGAAATAAATCGCATTTTTTAGTGAAGCAGATTTTTTACGC
>JAAERL010001226.1 GCA_024230435.1 Desulfobacteraceae bacterium | reverse complement strand
GCAAAAAGCAAACCTTGGTTGTTCGCACACTGGAAAATTGGAGTATGTCTCCCGGCTGAATGATGGGAGCCGGATGAGTCGAGAGGTTCACGTCCGGTTCTGCGAGAGGCTAAGGGGGAAGTTCCCTTGGCCTACTCACCCCTGAGCAGCAGATAGATACGGGTGAGTAATTACATTTTTTTTATAACTGGCAGCCAGTTACGTCACAAACTGCTCATTTTTTTGATAACAAGAAAGTTTTTAAATTAACTTTCTTATTCTTCAATCCGAGCTTTTTACGGATATTGTTACGGTATGCTTCAACGGTTCGAATGGAAATGTTCAGCAGATTAGCAATATCTTTTGTAGTTCTTCCCTGCCGTATCAAATTGACAACCTGTAATTCATTTGGAGTAAAATAAAGAAAAGACGATGAAAACTCCGGAACTGACAAATCAAACATTTCATCGAGGTTTACGCGGATTAGATCAATAAGCTGCTCCTGAGTTTTTGATAATCCGCTAAGTTCCAGCCGGTCCAGATAGGGTTCAATCAACTCTTTAAGATTCATGCGAATATGCTCTTCAGACCGTTTTTTTTCCTCATTGCGCTTATTTAGCAATACACGCATGGCGGTATTTAAATCCTCAAGCCGTTCGGAATTCAATCTGAGCTCCTTGGCAGTAAGGGTATGCCGCTCTATTTCCTTGCGCAACTGATGATTAGAACGACAAAGCTCCCTGGTGCGATCATTGACTAGTTCCTTGAGTTTGTGATGATAATTATGCAGTTGCTCCAAATTTTTCTTCTGTTCGGTAATGTTATGAGTTATTACAGTTGCACTTGTAACCCTTCCTTCTTTGTAGGCATGTTGTATATAAAAACGGCCCCATTCCACATTGCCGCTTTTGGTCAAAAGCTTGTAATCAATTTCATTTGAAACGGTTTTGCCGGAGGTCATGGCCATTCTGCGTTTTTGGAAAATTTTACGGCTGTCCGGCGCTAACAGCGTTTCCGGATTCATATTTAAAATTTCTTCCCTGGTATACCCCATTGCCTGAATAAAATGGTCATTAACATCTACAAAACGATTATTGACCATATCAACCCGAAAGACAATTGGCGGTGATATTTTTTTCATTTGTAAATTTAAAGCTTGTGTTTCTTTCAAGCGCCGGATGACATTGCGCCCCTTGACCCACTGCTCGATCATTCGCACAGTGATCTTTAAAACAGCCAATTCCTCATTGCGCCATTTTCGTTTGGCGCTGTACATTTTGAGCACACACAGACCCCCTTGCCGGGTATGATCGGATAACTGGATAAGCAAAATTGATTTTAACTTACTTGACTGAAAACATCGCAAAACCGGACATGCCGGCAAAATATCTATATTATCGCAAGCATAGTATTTACTGCGCTTAAGAGACGACGCGACAAAGGGCAAACCCGCCAGACGATCAATATCATCATTGACCTCGTACTGTTCGCGGCAATCTTGTTGCCAATGTGAAAGTTTCTTTAAGCCTTCTTGCTCAAACTCGCGCCAGTAAATGGTTACAGCATCTACGTGCAAGGATTGCCCAATGGTTTGCAGACAGTAATCAAAAAAAACACCCAGTTCCATGTTTTTCGATGTTTGCCCGGATATTTCTGAAACCATTTTTTCATGAACTGATCTTTCGTTAAGATCTTTAACTATATTTTGGCGCTCATGGACAAATGCAAAGGCAGAAGCCAAAATCTCCAATATATGGGCATGTTCCTGACTAAACGCGCTATCGTTTTCATGATAAACCGCCAGAGAACCGATTGGGATACCTGCAACTACCACACAAGCACCGGCATAGGATTTTAAACCGTGCCTCTTTAGATCCGGATCAGAGCGCCAATAATGACTCAAATGCAGGAAATTGGAAAAAAAACTGAATTGTCTTTTGACAATAAGTTCTTCGTAACACAATCTTCCGGGCAGCCGCCCATTGGATCTAAAATCCGGGGGAAGATTGACTCCATTAAAGGTAATAATTCGCCCTTTGTCCAAAACGAATTTATTGTACAAGACGAATTCGCCCTTAATTATTTCTAAACATGATGAAAGAATCCGGTTAGCCGCCCAAGGGCGGCTGCAATCGAATAGCCTGAAAAACTCGCTGAGCTTTGATAACAATTCATCTTTTATTTGCTTGTTTTTCTCTAAAAACGGAATGGCCCGGCGAGTGCTTTTGATGAGCTCTTCGGTTTTCAAATCCATAACCAACAACCCTTTATGACACAATAATGATAATATTGATTGGAGGATCCTGGTATTCTTTATGGCCGATTAGTTGATCAGTTAAACAATATCTCTAAAATGTTGTAATTTCCAGTTGCGCAGGTAAAGGTATTTTTCGAAGATGCAAGAACATAGCTGTATTGTCAACAGGTTAATAAATTTTCATTATCTGTTGTCCTTGCTCATTTAGGCTCTTGGATGCTGAGGATATGCCACGTATGCAAACTTTGAAATGCCTTGAAGATGAAAAAAATTTTTGCCCAATATGGTATTTTTTAAGATGTTATGTTTTTTCCGCCAATCGTCTAAACGCCTTGCATATGATCACGTTTGTGCTTATACAAACAGGCTGAGAAGATTATAAAAAAAGCATGGTCAGGGTCATGAAAATTACCAGAACCAAAAAAATAAATTCATATAGTTACAGGTGACTCCATTTGAATTCTAAATTCTTCCAAACCTTAAAATTGACTATTTTAATTTTTATCGGAATATTTTTTACCTTTTTCGGAATCCGTCTTCTCATTTCGGCTTACAAACTTAACGACCCCTTCTCCTTTATTATGATGTTTTTCTCTTCAAATTTCATCATATTAATAAGCGCCACACTAAGCTTTGGATTTTTATGGCGTTTGATAGGATTGTACCGAAAGCCAAAATGCGGCCAAAAATGAATTCTCATTGACGGAACTTTGTAGGGCGAATATTATTCTTGACTTTTAGAAAAATCATGAATATATAATGGCTAATTAAGGATTTTAATGAATGTTAGACAATATAAGCATACAAATACTGAAAATATTACAAAAAAAGGCCAGAATCCCAAATGTTGAAGTGGCCAGACAAGTCGGGCTAGCTCCTTCGGCAGTATTGGAAAGAATTCGCAAATTAGAAAAACACGGCTTTATTGATGGGTACGAAGTGCGCTTGAACCCTGAATGCTTTAATCGAAGCCTTGTGGGTTTTATCCATATCGTTACCGATGCTGGTGCAAATGGCGAAAAACTCGCCCAAACACTGGCTGCCATGGTTGAAGTTCAGGAAGTTCATTTTGTGGCCGGACAAGATGGTTATTTAATAAAAGTCAGGGTGTCAGATTCTTCTGAACTGGATAAATTACTTAGAAAAAATATCGGCTCGGTTCAGGGAGTTCGTAGTACCCGGACATTAATTGTAACCTCCACCATAAAAGAAACAGCACAAATTCCCATTGATGATTTAGGAATATAGCTGCCCAGACTTTTGGGCAAATAAATAGTTTATCCGGTAAAAAAAAAGTATTTAGAGGAAAAAATGATTAAAATTAACGAACATTATTTAAAGCTTCAATCCAGCTATTTATTTTCAAACATAGCCAAACGCTTGGAAGCTTTTCAAAAAGCTAATCCCGATAAACAAATCATACGGCTTGGAATCGGAGATGTTACCCGCGCCTTGCCCGCGGCATGCATTGCAGCAATGCATAAGGCTGTTGATGAAATGGCAAATGACGCTACTTTTCGAGGATATGGCCCCGAGCAGGGATATGATTTTTTAAGATCAAAAATTGCCCTGCATGATTTTCAAAAACATGGAGCCCAAATTGCCGATGATGAAATTTTCATCAGCGATGGCGCTAAATGCGACACGGGCAACTTTCAGGAAATTTTGTCAATCCAGGCAAAGGTCGCCGTTCCTGACCCGGTTTATCCTGTTTATGTCGACACAAATGTTATGGCCGGGCGTACTGGCGCCTTCAAAGACGGCCGTTACGGCGAACTGGTGTATCTGGATTGTACGCGTGAAAACAATTATATCCCGGATCTGCCTGATAAACCAGTCGATCTTATCTACTTGTGCTATCCTAACAATCCCACAGGCGCAACCATCACTAAAGGGCAATTGCAAAAATGGGTCGACTATGCCCGCCAAAACAAGGCGCTAATTTTATATGATGCAGCCTATGAAGCCTTTATCCGTGATGAAAGTATTCCACGCAGCATTTATGAAATCGACGGCGCTCGTGAGGTTGCAATTGAATTCCGCAGTTTCTCAAAAACAGCGGGTTTTACCGGAACACGATGCGCATATACCGTTGTTCCCAAACAATGCTCCGCCTATACAGCTTCAGGTGATCGGATAGCGGTATATGACCTGTGGAATCGAAGGCATACCACAAAATTCAATAGTGTCTCATATCCGGTGCAAAAAGCCGCGGAAGCGATTTATAGTGATCAAGGTCAGGCCCAGGTCCGCCAACTTGTTGATTATTACATGAGAAATGCGGACTATATTCGCAAAGTGATCACAGCTTTGGGCTTTAAATGTGCCGGCGGTGAAAACTCCCCTTACATATGGGTAGATGGTCAACGCGATTCCTGGGAATTTTTCGACATACTGCTCCAAAAAGCAGGTGTTGTTTGTACGCCGGGCGCTGGTTTCGGAAAATGCGGTCAAGGTTACATCCGCATCAGTTCATTTAACAGTTATGAAAATGTTCAAAAAGCAATGGAGCAATTGAAAAAAGCGCTTTAGTTCGGTTAAAGTTAGGAGATTTTAAAATGCCAATACATAAAGATTATCGAGACCGCCTTTACCCAGGACTTGGTGAAATAGCAGATCATTTTGGAACGCCGTTTCATATTTACGATGAACTTGGCATACGTAAAACATGCAAGAAGCTCAAACAAGCTTTTGCAGGCTTGGATTGTTTTAAAGAATTTTACGCTGTTAAGGCGCTGCCTAATCCGCACATCCTGAAAATTATGAAAGATGAGGGATTCGGCTTTGATTGCAGCTCTATTCCCGAGTTGATTTTATCCAGACAGGCAGGCGCAACAGCACAAGAGCTGATGTTTACATCAAATAATACAAGTTATGAAGAATTCGAGGTAGCAGCTCAACAAGGCGGCAGTATTTTAAATTTCGATGATATTTCAATGGCGGATAAAGTCGCAAAAATGCCGGATTTGGTTAGTTTTCGCTATAATCCGGGACCACGGCGTACAGGCAATAGTATTATTGGCAATCCGATAGAATCAAAATATGGGGTTGCTCACAACCAAATTCTGGACGCTTACAAAAAAGCCCGCGAAAAGGGCGCCAGCCGATTTGGCCTGCATACCATGCTCGCTTCCAATGAGCTTAATTACACCTACATGCTCCAAACAACCCAAATGCTGCTGGATTTAGCACAATGGATTCAAGGCCAACTTGACATCCGATTTGACTTTATCAATATCGGCGGAGGGTTGGGTATTCCCTACCATCCTTCGGAATCAGTTTTTGACATAGAATCGCTTGGCAGCGAGGTTGTAAAGCGATTTAAGGAATTTGAACATCGGCAGGGCTATGCTCCAAAACTTTATATGGAAAGCGGCAGATACATCACCGGCCCACATGGTGTTTTAGTTGTAAAAGCAATAAATCGAAAAGATATTTACCGAACCTACATTGGTGTGGACGCAAGCATGCCGGCGCTTATGCGCCCGGCCATGTACGGAGCCTACCATCATATTGAAGTTTTTGGAAAATCTGAAGATAAAAACCTGGAAAAAGTAGATGTCGTGGGTTCATTATGTGAAAACAATGATAAATTCGCCATCGAAAGGCCCTTGCCCCCAATTCAAGACGGCGATTTGATAGTTATTCAAGATACCGGTGCTCACGGCCATGCTATGGGATTCAACTATAACGGAAAACTCAGACCCAAGGAGCTTCTATTCCAAACAGACGGCACTATAGAGCTTATCCGCAGGGCCGAGACCGTTGAAGATTATTTTAGGACATTAAATTTTGAGCCCCAAGCCATTACCCCCCATTTAAAATAAACCTTGTTCGGAAGCAATTGCAGCATGCTTGTTATATACTGCAAAACACAATAAATACAGCAGTTAGAGATGCATCTGAGTTCCTGTGTCAGACAAAAGTGAGTATCTGCTCTCCTTAACAAATATTTTTTCGCCGATATTGCCCGTAATGATAATTAACAAATTCTATTGACGAACAATAATAAGCAGATTATTAAAGATTAAAAATCACCCTGGACAGAGCTTAATTTTGGATGATTTGAATTTCGGATTATGTTGCTTCCGTAATAAGCAGACAACAATTTCCAACAAAAATTCAGCGGATTGATTTCAGAAGAGAGTTGACCTTTTGTAAAAAAAAGATTAGGTTTCAATAGTGTGATTTCATCGCATAATTGGGGTGAGTACGAAAATCACATTATCTTTGGCTGATGCGCCAAACACTAATGTTTCTCATTTTTGAACCGATTATATATAAGGCGGATAAATAAGCCTGCTTAAAGCAGCATCCCCTCCTTATTTGTGCGGCTCACACGAGGGCCGGTTCCAGCCAGCAGCTTTTCCCCAAGGAACAGCAATATGTTGAGCGGAATAAGGTATTCGAATGGAATCTGTTTGGTTTACATAATGATTTTATGATCCACCTTTTAAGAGAGGTACCAATGGACGACTTTTTACACAATTTACGAAGCGGAAAATTAAAACAGTCCGATAGAGGCAACAGGCAGTATAACGATTCACAGTACAAAGCGCAGCGGCGAAACACGATGAATCAACGCAAGAGGCAAGAACCTGATAACAAAGACACTTTAGAACATTTGAGCGCCATTAAAGAAGCTTTGGAATCCCTGGCGCAAACTCAGAAAAAGATGACGGTTTCTTATGAGGGACTCATTAAGGCAGAAGAACGGAAGGCAACAGCCTTGGAAGTTTTGGCTAAAAACATATGCAGCATAATTAATCCAAGCGCCATAAATTTGGACAATCTTTTTTCTTCATCCAAACAATCAGCAGTAAAACCTGAACAACGCGACTTATTCTCAGCAGATGAAAGTGACGAAAACGGCGACTGTGAAACCGATATGGACGAATTAGCTCCCAAGCCGCGGATTGAATCTCACCGCAAAGCAATAAAAATAGCTAAAAAATTATCCAATAGAGACCGTCAGTCAATCTACAGCCTGGCAGTAAGAATGCGGGAAGCTGGAAATAGCTGGGAAAATATAGCTCGAATTGTGGCTTCCAAAGATTATCCGACAGTATCAGGAAAAGGTACTTGGCGCGGGGTTATGGTCAAAAGCTTATATGAAAAAATGGTGATAGAATAACTGACTTTGGGGGAGTATCGCCATTTAAACCTTTCACTCTATCCATATTTATTATGACATTCCGGACAAAATTATTAATGCGATAGTTTTCGGCTGAGCACTCAGAATAGTGTACGCAGAACCATTATCTAATACCCGATAACATACAGTACAGAAATAGTTTTCCGGCTATTTTCAGATGGTGAAGTTTAATTTTCAGAAATCATAATAACAACACTAAATAGACTAAGGATGTCTTCAAAATATCCTTGTTATGAAAAGTATTCCCCCCCCACTAAATAAATGGGTGTGTTTCACTTTTGCCCTAGACAAGCGTTATTTACCGGGCTTGGTCATAACTTCGGCCGCCTTGATTTGGCGACTGTAAGGTTGTAATAAAAAAATGAATCAATTCAAGATGTTAACTAAAACTTGAGTGAACGTTTCATCTTCTGTGGCCGATATTAAAACCAAGCCCTGCCTCTATTCTTCTTTTATTTTTTGTCCCTATTCTTTATCTTCTGCTATTCCATTTCTCGTACATAGCACAAGGTATGAACTCCAATGTCTTGCCCGATATGCACCATGAATCCGGTTAGCGGGAATTGCTGGGAACCAGTAATAAATTATTGACACAATAAATCCAATGCAATTAAAATCGAGTTATGTGTAAAATAATTCGAATGAAGAATTGAATCAATAAAATGACCGATACATTTATCAGTCCGGCGTTGTACAAAAAAAGCGAATTTTATTATTCGTGTGCAAATTCAGACATTCTTGGTCTGATCGACGGCGAACCCCGGAAAATACTGGATGTAGGATGCGCCGAGGGAGTATTGGGGGAAGCGGTTAAAAAGAAATACGAGTGTGAATACGTCGGTATTGAAATCGAACGGGAGGCCGCGCAAAAAGCGGAAAAAAGAATCGACCGCGTAATTATCGGCAATGCCGAAAAGACGGATTTAATTGATCACGGGATTCCAGAAAAATATTTCGATTTTATTCTATACGGCGATGTATTGGAACATCTGTATGATCCCTGGACCGTTCTTTTTAACCACGGCAAATATCTTAAGGACGGCGGCCACATTGTGGCAAGTATACCGAATATCAGAAATCTGGGAATCATCCAGTCCCTTATGAGCGGAAACTGGACGTACTTGAAAGAAGGAATATTGGATTCCACGCATATAAGATTTTTTACACTGAATGAAATTCGAAAGATGATGAAAGGCTGCGGTTTCAGGTTGGTGGAAATTAGGCGGGACTTTCATAAACTTTTCGATTTCGAAAAAATTGGCGGACAAATAAACATAGATATGCCCAAAATGACGATAAAAAACGTATCGAAAGCCGAGGCCCTTGAACTCTCGACCGTACAGTTCATCGTAAAGGCGCAAAAAGAAACGGTTCCGCGTTAGAGTAGAAACTCAGGGACATCCATGATAAGTATTGTCAAGTAAAAAAACGTTTTTTAAATTTTGGTTGTTTCAAATTGGTTTCAAATTCATGCATGGCATAATCTTGTTAAAATTAATCAAAAATCTAAATATATACATGGAATTGAATCGATTTATCATTTTGTACTGCTTTGAAATTAAAAATTAACGGCTTTTTAGGGATCATTTCCCGAATGAATTTTTTAATAAATTTTACCCAAATTTCCATCACCCCAGTCAACAACTCACCTGTGTGACGAAAAGACAGGTGTGTCCCAATTTATAGCCCAATTTTAATAGGTCTTATATTGACAGTTCGATATATAATATGGTCAGATAGTATTTAAATACCTTTAAATACTATCTGACCATAACCTAATCTCAAATGTATTGGGAGAAACTCAGCCGAAGAAAAACTGTGATTGGAGGAGTATTTTTCCTGGCGGTAAAAGGCAAAAACATAGAAATATATTCACCCAGTCTACAAAGTTCCGGGATGGTTAGATAATAAGAAAATCGTAAGCGGTTTGCACTTAGATTCACAACTATTCAATTTGAGGGCCCGGTCATAACTTCGGCCACCTTGATTTAGCGCCCGTAGAGTTGAAATAAAAAACGTATCAACTCTACATGTTAACAAAAATTTGAGTGAACGTTTCATATTCTTGTGTGGCCGATATTAAAACCAAGCCCCAATTTGAGTAACGATATAGGATGTGAAAACGGCTAAATATGAGTGAATCCCCCAAAACACAAGACATTAAAACTTACTTGATAAACTTATTAATGGTAATTTGAGCAGGTTAATTCATGAAAAAGAGCGAGGGAAATAATTACTATGATATCTTATGGTATTAAAATAAAAGGTTTTTCTGTCTGTATAGTTATAGTAGTTATATTGTTGTTATGCGGGTGTTCTGATGACTCAAGTAAACAGGAAAATATACCTGTTGATAATGCTGATGTATTGAACAACGGTGGATTTGAAACCGGAGAACGAGGCGATGATTGGTATGGCTGGAATTGGAAAATAACGTTATCCGATGTGTATGAAGGTGATTATGCAGCCGAAACTCAAACTACATCTACCGGAGCCGCAGGAATTGCTCGCAATATAACCGTAGAAACTGGAAAGCACTATAAATTTACTTGTTATATCAAAACCGAAAAAACCAATATAAATGCATTTTTACGAATTCAACAGCGGGTTAATGGCGAAAGCAAATGGAAAACGTTCAGAAAATTACAATTGGGCAATACCAGCTGGACGCAGTACTCCATAATATTCACCCCCAGCAATAATGTGAATATTTGGAGATGTAGTATTTGGAAAGATTCGAAATCCGGTAGTTTATGGTCTGATAACTGGAAATTGATTGAAATAGATGCAAATGAGTACAGGGATACAAACAGTATTTTATCCTGCGATATTGGAGAATTAGATTCCGGGAATAATAAAATAACAAATCTTGTAACCGGTCAAAGTACAGTCGCCGATCTTTTAAATAGTTTAAAAATAAGTAAGTTGGCCACTGCTCATATGTTCAGTGATACCTCGCTGGCTATTGCTGGTGAAAATAAAATTTTGACAAAAGATACATATGTGCGGGTGTTCGCAGAAAATGGAGCCTTTAAAGATTATTATCTTGAGTTTTCGGATAATACGTTTTTTTCAACACAATTTGGAGTCATTGATGGTATTAATTTAGAAGTATCAAATGTTCCTTCAACCTTAACTGTTTCTGAGTTCAAAAATGGTTTAATAGCTGTGGAAGGAGTCAGTATTGAGATATTGGATCAACCGGGTGGGGATGTAGTTTTAAATCAGGCAAATACTCACATTGCCAGTGATATGGTGGTGTTGGTGGCAAGTGGAACCGATTTTACCGAATACAACATTCAAACTGAAGTAATTGATGGGGAAAATTATATTTTGAAAAGTTTGCTGGCGCAATTGGATGAAAGCAAACAAACCCTAACCCTGCGAGAAGGCGTAAAAGTTATACAATTGTTAACTAGTATAAAAGTTTCCGATCTCGCAACATTTTATGTGGCAACCGCAGATGGCGAAACAATTGATGCGCATGAGGACATAACAGAGGAAATGAAATTGGTTGTAACGGCTCCAGATAAACAAACCAAAGAATACAACCTGATACTTTCCGGAGTTTATGAAAAGGATGTGTGGGTTAATAAAACCGATACATTAAACTCATTGGTTGGTAAAAATATAAGTTTAACTGGTAACTCAAAGCTTTATTTTTCTCGTGGAATTTCGAAAATGGCTGGTTGCTTTATAACTATTGATTCTGATTCTTCCAACGTTTATTTGCAAAATATAAGGCCTCAGGACTTAACCACAAACGTACTTTTAAGTTTTGCTATAGCCGATCAAAAAATAAAAGTATTTGATTTTGCAGAGGAAAAAATGGCTGAGGATCAAGGCGCTCAAATGCCGTTTTCAAACGCTATGTTGCGCCAATATTATTCCGGTTCGATAATAACACCTTATCGTTATGCCGATAACCAAGCGGCTTTGGTTGCCTGGTCAGGTAAGGATTTTACCGGTGGAGAAACCAATTTTAAAATAGGTTTTCATCGCGGCCAAGAGGCAATTTTAGAAAATGGCTCGAAAATGAAGTCATTTTATTTAAAAAAAGGGTTTATGGTTTCGCTGGCTACCGCCGTACGTACAGATAAACAATCCGGCGCAGATAATACTTTTGCAAAAGGATGCATACCATATTGGAATATTGCTTATAGCCGCAATTATATTGCTTCGGAAAAAAACTTCTGGGTAAATCTGGAAAAAGAGCTTGCCGGAAAAGTAAACCATATTGTAGTTAAGCCCTGGCATTGGATTAGTAAAAAGGGTACTTGCACAAAATCTTATAACAAAAGCGTATCTGAATTAAATGGCAGCTGGTGGTATTCATGGCTGTGGCAATACAATGAGCAACGTTATCCGCAATATGTACCTATGGTTAAAAGCAAAGAACAGGTTAAGCAAAATTCCGTGTGGGACCAGTATCTTTATGTGGGCAATGAACCTTTTAGGGAAGCCATAACACACTTATTGGGTTTTAATGAACCAACAGGAGAAAATCAAGGAGATATTACTGTTGATAAAGCTATACAAGCCTGGCCCAGATTGCTTGAAACAGGCGCCCGTTTGGGATCTCCTGCGCCTATGGAAGGAACATTTGCACACAACACATGGTTGAAAAATTTTTTGAATAAAGCAGCAGAAAAAAATTATAGAGTAGATTACATTTGCCTGCACTGGTACGATTGGGGAGGCTGGTCTTCTTACAAAAATCCGAATGCTGATGCAACAAAGGTTTTTGAACGATTCAAAAGTTACTTATCCGATAAATACAAAACCTATAAGTTACCATTATGGATAACAGAGTTTAACGCCAATAAATACAGGAACTATCATGTGCATAAAAAGTTTTTGGAATTAGCAATACCTTACATGGAATCCTTAAATTATGTAGAGCGTTATTCATATTTCCAACCATTTGGCGGTAACGGGAATTTTTTCGAAAAAAATGGCGATTTAACAACTATTGGCAAATTATATAAAAACACAGAATCAAATCCTTCAATTCCGGGCAAGGTAGTTTATGGGGCCAAATAGTCAGCCCAATAGAACTTATATAAGATAGTAAAGTGAAGGATTACTGATTTTGATGAAGACACTAACCAAAAACATCCAAATTTTAAGCAGGTAACCCTCAGCCTGCATAATATCAAACCCGTCTTTAAACAAAAAATGGCAGAGGAAGAAACCCGGTCGAAAGTAAATTGCGTTTGCCTTTTCCCGCTCCTATCCCTTTTTCTTTTTGCCTCCCCCTTTTTTGTCTCTTTTTTGCTTCTTTAATGAGCAGTTTGATATGAAATGGGCCGAACTGCCTAGTGTTTAGTGGTACCGGAGTCAGGAGGACACCGTTGAATACATCATAAAGAGTTTGTCTCAATTTTGTTACTGATCAAAAAAACTATCGAAAAGGTGTCCGTCTTACAAAAAAACAAATGATACCTATTGGGAAGAGACTTTAGCGGCCGGCAGGTCTTGAAAAGTGGTTCATTACTATGCCCGGAGGCAGGTTTCGGATAAAGAACTCAGGGACATTCTATAATTTGATTATCAAGTAATCTTTTTAAAAATATATTATATATAAATTCATAAAGTTAGCACAAGATGCCTTGTTTGGACGCGGCGGGCTATCAGCGATCCAGTGCAAACCGTGTTTATGCTTTTAACTCATTATTTTGTCAAATACTCTTTGTTTTTTTGATACAGAGAAACCCATGTTTGAGTAGAAAATTTTTGCATCTTCCCTTTCGATTTTGCTGCGTACTCTCAACTTGATAAGGTTATTTTTTATAGTCCATTGTTCTGCTGAATGTAAGAGTTTTTTACCAATACCATTTTTGCGGAATTTTTCTGAGACCACAAACCCACCTATTTCAGCAAATGATCCTGATTCGACTGTTTGAGATTCATGCACGTGAATCCACCCAACTACCTTTCTATTTGGTACAAAGGCTACATAAATAGCATGATCCGTTGATTTTAGCATAAAACTGAGACGTCTCTGAATTTCAAGTTCGGAAGTGGAATAACCGAGCTGTTTTGATAATTCAGATATATCTGAGGCATCACTTATTTTAGTACTTCGGATTTCAAATAGTATTTTGTTCATAGCCTTTCGGTTTGTAGCATAACGACAGCGATCTGAAACAGCCGGAACTGCCATTAACCTATGAAAATGGCGTGACTGCTTTCTGCCCTTCGCGAAAGAGGGGGAGCAGTTACCTTTTAGGCGATTTACAGTTAAATAATATACCATCTTGCATGTCTTTTTTCCCGTCTTCTGTGTTATGCCAAAGCCCGAATACGTAAAGTATGCAAACTTTGGCATGCCTTGAAGACGAAAAAAAATTCTGCCCAATATGGTATATTCTTTTCCGCCAATCGCCTTAATCAAAAAACAAGCGCCTGAAAGCCAGGTTTGCCCGGCAAGTTATCAAAACCTAGTCAAATCGCCCGAGCAACAATTAACACAGATCTGTTCAGTGCTGAGTATTGAAAATGAAAATGGAAGTCATCGACCCCTGCCAGATATGGTCTTCAAGCCGGCTGCGGTCCATCAATCCGTCCCGCGCAGAATCTTATAAGAGCCTGGAACATCAATCTGGAACATCAATCTGGAACATCATTGGAAAGAATTATTGCCGGAAATTCGGGCATTGGCGAATGAATTAGGCTACGTTTAAGCTTGTCGGTCAGCAAATTTCATCCGTACCGCATCAAGCGTTGTACGCACCGTTTGGGCAAGGCTGACAGCATCCATCGGTTTGAGCAGCAAGGCCCGGATGCCGGTAGACTGCGCTTGCTGCCGGGTGATCCCATCGTCGTATCCCGTGCAGAGAATAACCGGGAGATCAGCCCTTATTTCCAATAATTTTTGCGCAAACTGTATGCCTGTCAGATCCGGCATGGTTAAATCGGTAATCACCAGGTCGAAATCCGAAGGCCGGGAGCGGAACAGTTCCAATGCTTCGCGGCTATCCGTTTTGCCCTCAACCTGGTAACCGAGGTAAGTGAGTATCTTTATTAGGATATTCACAATATCCGTCTCATCATCCACCACCAGCACGGTTTCGTTGCCGCTCGGCAGAACGGGTTCCTGCATGGCCTGGCGTTCAACCGTCTCCACATTGTGGGCAGGCAGCAGGACTTCAAACTTGCTGCCTTTACCCTCGGAACTTTCAACCCGTATAATTCCGCCGTGGCTTTTAACGATACCATGAACCACGGAAAGCCCCATGCCTGTGCCCTTGCCCGGCTTCTTGGTGGTAAAAAAAGGATCGAAAATCCGATCTATAATCTTGAGGGGAATGCCGCAGCCGGAATCATTAACGGTTAGGCGCAGATGTGGCCCGGTCAGGGTTTCCAGGGCCGCGTCCTTGCCGCAGTCATTTGTATCCGCGTCAGTTAATGTGATTTCCAAAACCCCGCCTTTGTTCTCCATGGACTGGGCTGCATTGGTACACAGGTTCATAACCACCTGGTGTATCTGGGTGGAATCTGCCAGAACCTTAAGTGAAGACTCCTTAATGGACTCCCTGATCTCTATGGTGGAGGGAATAGAGGCTCTGAGAAATTTTATCGTTTCCTTGACAATGGGGCCCAGCAACAAGCAAATACGCTCCTCTTCGGCTTGGCGGCTGAAAGTCAAAATCTGATGTACCAGGTTCTTGGCCCTTTCCGCTGCCGCCCAGATGTTTTCCAAATACTCAATGCACGGGGAATCCTCAGGCAGATCAAACTGCATAAGCCGGGTATAGCCGAAAATGCTACTAAGAATATTATTGAAGTCGTGTGCGATGCCGCCGGCCAGGGTACCGATGGATTCAATTCTTTGGGATTCCTGCAACCGGTTTTGCAGGCGCATTCTTTCGGTAACATTGGTGATCATACCGAACGATCCCACAACATGGCCCGAGCCGTCAAAAAGAGGGTTGGCGTTGACAATACAATAGATCTCAGACCCGTTTTTATGGCGAAACACGATATCGTACTGCTCGCCGTGCCCCTCTTTTCTACGGGCAAGTTTGGACTGCAGCAGGACCTTGTTGGTTTCATCAACAAAATCCAATATGGTCCTGTCGAGCATCTGGTCCACTTGATAACCCAGCATATCGGCCATCTGTTTGTTGACAAAGGTAGTGCATGCCTGTTCATCGATCACCCAAACTCCTTCCCGGGCCGTATCGATCAGGATGCGATAACGTTGCTCGCTCTTTTGCAAGTCCTTTTCCGCCATAAGACGCTCATTGATCTGGTTCTCAAGTTCGATGGTACGCTTGTGCACAAGTTGCTCAAGATTATCCTGGTAACTGCGGTTCTCCTGCAGCAGCTTGGCCCGTTCCAGAGCTTTTTCGATGGCGTGCAGCAATATCTTCAGATCGCTGATAGGCTTAAGCACATAGTCCCATGCCCCCAGACGCAAAGCTTCAATGGCATCGTCGATCTTGCCTGTTCCGGATACGACGATGGCGGGCATGTCAGGCGCCTCTGCCTTCAGGATCGACAGCAGTTTCAGGCCGTCCATACCGGGCATGCGCAGATCCAGCATGACCAGATCGGGCTGTTGCTTCCGAAACAACTCCAATCCCGCGATGCCGTTTTCCGCTTCGAAGATGCGAAATTCATAATCCTGGAGAAATGAGGATAAGCTCAACCGGACGGGCTCTTCGTCTTCAACAATCAAAATAGTGTATTGGGAAGGGTCCTGTATCATTGTAATTCTCTCTTTACAGTCTTGTTACAGTCGCTTTACATATCAACGCCAAGGTTCTTGTGACCTGCGCTGCTGTCATTGTGGCCTTTTTGCGGCCTTTTCATGGGAAGATGGATAATAAAGCGCGTTCCTCTGTTAGGCGCGGGCTCCACGGTCATTTTGCCTCCATGATTTTCGCAGATGATAAAATATGAGACCGACAAACCCAGTCCGGTGCCTTTGTCAAGGGACTTAGTGGTAAAAAACGGTTCAAACACTCGCTTGCGCACGGCTTCTTCCATACCGGGACCGTTGTCTTCGACCTGAATGCAGGCCATTGCTGCCTGGCTGCTGATGCGTAAACGGATGCACGGTTCTATGACGGAGCCGGGCGTAACCGCCATTGCTTCGGCTGCATTTTTAAGCAGATTGAAGATCACCTGCTGGATTTTTGTTCCTTCGCAGGGCACCTTTGGCAATTCCGGATCATAATCGCGCTCGATCCGTATTTGGCGAAAGTCGTGCTTTTTCTTCAGATCGTAGTCACTGCTCGCCAGCTCCACGGTATTATCCACCAGTTCAGCAAGGTTATGATCTTCAAAGCAAGAATCGCTTTTGCGTGCGAAACTGAGCATGTTTGAAACGATCTTGGCCGCCCTTTGCCCTGAAGTTCTTATCGAGTTCATCAAATCCGGTATCTTTCGCTTATTCATATAATCGGAGAGGGCTTCGAGTGTAACACCGCAGGCTTCGGCCACTCGCAGATTAGCTGGCAGGTTTTGGGTGAGCCTTTGGTTCACCACCTGGACGCTCTGCATAATTCCGGCCAATGGGTTGTTGATTTCATGGGCCATTCCGGCGGCCAGTCCACCTATGGACATCATTTTTTCCGACTGGATCATCAACTCTTCCATATAAACGTTCTCGGTCACATCATCTACCCGGATTACCGCACCCCGGCCGCTGTCGCCCGCGAGTGGATAGATGGTTATATCCGCAATGCCGCGCTTTTCGTTAAAATGAAGAGAAACTTTCGTATTTTTCTTGACCTGGTTTTGCACAATAGCCTCACGCACATTGTCCATCTCTAAACTCAGTTGGGGAAGAACTTGTTCCAGACGCCGTCCGTGAGCCATAGCTGCGGCTATACCGGTGAAATCTTCGGCCTGGCGATTCCACTGGGTGACTTTGCAGTCTTCATCAACGCCAACCAGTACCGACGGCATAGAGTTGATGATATTGTGCAGCAGGTTTTGCAGCCGGCGCATATTCTCCTCGGAATTCTTGCGCTCGGTGATGTCGCGCAGAACGGCCAGAAAAAATGGTTCGCCGCCAAGCCGGCCGGTGGAAAGGCTCAGTTCGGCGGGAAATAAACTGTTGTCACCGCGTTTGGCCTGCAGCTCGATGGTTTGACCCGAAGACGGCGCTGCTTTGGCAGATTTGAAATCTTCCAGGTAGCAACTAAGTAGCTTACGGTGTTCTCCGGGAAACAGGCCACTGACCGCCCGCCCCTGCATAGCGTCCTGGGTGGAAAGAAAAATTTTTTCGGCAGCGGGATTAAATAAGGTGATGGCGCCTGCACAGTTAAGCACGATCATGGCATCCTGGCTGGCGTTAACCACTGTGCGGAAACGTTTTTCACTTTCGCGCAGGTAATTTTCAGTGCGCTGTTTGGCCAGGGCATTAAAAACAATCTCGCCTATCTGGCTCAACAGGTGGACTTCTTCATCGCTCCAGGTTCTTTGCTTAATTACTGTGTCAAAGCCTACGAAACCTTTCAGGCTTTGATCATAAACCTTGGGAACACACAGAAAGGAACGAAATGCAGCCCGGCTCCATAAAAGGCTGTCGCTTTCTGCTTCGGGCGGCAGATCCGTGATGCTGTCTATGCGTACTACCTCGCCTTTTTGAATCATGCCGGCAAACCAGGGATAATCGTTTAGCGGCAACTGCCTGAAAACTTCATCGCTGGCTGGAACACCGCTGCGGCGCCACCTGTGGATATCGGTGATGGAGGCGCCATCCGGTGAAAACAAAACCACATAACAATGATCCACCTGGCGGAACTGACCTAATTGGTCAAGCGCCTGCTCAATGGCCGGTCCTGTCCCGGCGACCGGCAGACCGATGAATCTGCGCGAAAGGCGCGCAATCCATCGTTCGGTTTCCAGGCGGTCCGCCAGGTTTGCCGTCATGGCATTGAAAGACAGCGCCAATGAAGCAATCTCTTCGGGTCCGCGTGAAGCGGCTCTCAGGCTCAGGTTCCCCTTGGCAATGCGGTCGGCGGTCAAGGACAGATTAGCCACCGGCCGGCTGATGCTTCGGGTAAACATCAGGGCCGCCGCCGCTGAAAGAAAAACCGCGAACAGGGCCGCACTAATATTGTGCTTCAGTGCATAATATATGGGGGCAAAGGCCTCTGAGCGGTCCTGTTCGCTTGCCAGCACCAATTCAAGTTCCGGAATCCAATGATAGATCCCTATTACCGGTACGTCACGGTAATCGGTGTACAACCCCTGGACATCTGCCCGCTGCTTAAAGGACTCAACGATGCCGGGCGCGTAGATAGCCGTCATATTGGGTGTATAGCCGGCAAATCGTGTAATGGTCATGAGCACGTGGTTTTTACCGACCAGGTAGGTTTCGCCTGTGTGGCCCAGCCCGGAACGCTGCCCCATAATATTGTTGACCATGCCTAAATTGGCCTGTCCGCAAATCACGCCAGCAGACCGGCCTATATTGTCTTTCACAGGGTGCACTGCGATTACGTTGTTCAGCTTTTCCGAGGCTGAGGAAAACGAGATGGATTGGATGTAGACTCCGGCTTGCTTCAAACCGCCTTTAAAGTAGGATTGCAGGCTGCGGTGTTCACCGACTTTCACCGGATCGGTGGAAACGATCACATTACCGGTGGCTGTGATCAGAAACAGTTCTTCAAAACGATTGGACAACGCCTTAACCTGCAAAAATCGCTCAAGCAGTGAGCGGGACTCTTGCTGTAATTGCAACGGCTCCGCACTCACCGTCAGCGCAAGGGCCAGTTGCCGGTAGTGTTGCTCGTTAGCCAGGGCCAGCAGATCGGTCTGAAGGCTGCGCAACCATATTCTGAGTTGAGCCGCCTTAAGCGCGGCCACGCCACTGAATTGCTCAAGAGCGTGTTCGCGCCCGTTTTTCATGCCCACAACAATAGAGCTGAATGTAATCACCGCAGAAGACAAAACCACGAGAGACACGAAAGCGATCAGCAAACGATTTCGTATGCTTGCCGTAAACCTTTTGAAAAAGCGTTGTCCCGAAATCGTCATTACATTCCTCTTGCCAGGGCAATGGCCTTTGCCCCCAAAGTTTCGCCGACCTGGCCTTTCCACCAGTTCCAGATCGGTTTGACCTGGCGCAAAAAATCAGCCTTTTGCCGATCCGTAGGAATTGTAATTGTGATACCGGCCTTTTGTATTAACGGCCAATATTGTTCGCGGGGGATCTGCTGATAACCGGTGCGCGACATATGCGTATCGTACCATTTACCGGCCTTCCAAAAAGCCTCTTTGATGGAAGCAGGCATACTGTCCCAGTAGTCCTTTTTAAAAAATACGGCCACCCCCACGCCGGTGACGGGCAGTTTCAGGCAGAAACGCAACTGCTCCTGCAAATTGCGGGCAATAACAGTGTTAATGGCCAGGACAGCCGCATCCACAGTGCCGCGTTGAAGGGCCAGGTAGGTCTGGGACGAAGGAATCCGGGTTGTCTTGCCCCCAAACTTTTCAATCAATCGAGACACCTCAGACCCGACCACCCGGCAACGCATCCCTTTCAGATCGGTTAACTCTTTGATTTGTTTGTAACGGCTCCAGATATACTCGGACTCGGTCAGACCGGCGCCCACGGTCAGCATAAAAAGATTGTCTTTGGCGAGTTGATCGTTGATCAGTCTCCACAGGGGGGATTTTATGGCCAGGCGGTTACCGTGTTTGTACAACTGATCGCAGATTTCCGGCAGCCCTGTGACCCCAACAATGGGTACACTCCGGGTGATATAGGTGGTGGCATGAAACATGAACTGAATGTTGCCTTCCATAAGCGCGGGAAGCTGGGCATCGGCCTTCATCAAAGAGCCTGAGTCGAAAAACTGAATTTCCGTGCCGTCGAATATGTTTTGTTTAAGCGTATCGATGAAACCATCAATACCATAACGCAGGCCACGGTAAGCCGGTGGCAGGTAAGTCACACCTTTATATATGTCCATAGCCGACGCCGAAGCCTTATGAGGGTAAAGCCCGGCAAACAAAATCGATGCGCCTCCCAGGCAGGCGGCCTTTAGAAGTTGTCTTCTGGCGGGATTGTACATAATCAACCTCCAGATAATGATTAAACCTGTTTGATTCCGGTTTTAATAATGTATCAAGCCTTTCCCAGGGCCAGGTCAATGGCGCGCCGGCCCACTGATTCACCAACCAGGTTTTCCCAGGCCTGCCAATTGGGCTTTGCATTTTTTACAAAAACCGACTGTTCCTCGGAGGTCGGACGAACAATCTGGATACCGGCCTTTTCCAATGTAGCCCAGTACTGCTCAATGGGAATTTTCTTGTAACCCATTATGGCTTGGTTTTCATCATACCACTTGCCAGCCTGCCAAAAGGCTGCCTTGTGGCTTTCAGGCATTTGTTCCCAGTAATCCTTCAACAGAAAAACAGCATGCGTGGCTCCAGTGACCGGCAACTGGTAACAATACCGCAAATGCTCTTGCAGATTGCGGGCTACGATTGTATTGACCGGGGCCAGCACGGCATCAATTGATCGGCGCTGCAAAGCAAGTAAAATCTTAGAGGAAGGCAGACGCATCCCGGTCACCCCAAATCGCTTGAGTAATTCATCGGCAACAGGGCTGACAATACGGCAGCGTTTGCCGTTCAGGTCGGATAAACTGGTAACCTTGGTGCTGCTGCTCCAGATGTATTCCGGTTCCATGATACCGCCGCCGGACGACAGCATGAACAAGTTGTCCTTGGCAAGCTGATCGTTGATCAGGTTCCACAAGGAAGACTCCATGGCCATACGCTCCCCGTGCTCATACAAATGTTCGCAAATACCGGGCAGCTCAATAACCCCCAAAATAGGTAAGGCATCAGCGATATAGGTACTGGAATGGAACATGAATTGGATATTACCCACCCTGAGTCCGGGAAGCTGGGCATCGGCTTTCATCAGTGTGCCTGAATCGAAAAATTCAATTCCCATCCCTTCGGGGGCCACCTGTTTAAGGTTTTCCACAAAACCGTCAATACCAAAACGGATTGCCCGGTAGGCCGGCGGCAAAAAAGAGTTGCCCCGGTAGGTCCGTACATCGGCAAAAAGATTTGCAGCAAAGGGTCTTAGCCCGGTAAGCGCAACCATCGCGCCGGCCCAGGCCGATTTTTCCAGAAAACGCCTCCGTGTCAAAGTACGGTTTAGAAACCCTTTAATCATAATATCCCCCTTTTTTTGAGGTTCCAGTAGTTCTAATCGGCTGTTTTGAGCCAAATGTTAATCCGTTTATAAACGCAATAGCATGTATTGCACTTATTCGAATGGTAACTGTTTTTTAGTAACCAGATTTTGCTGTGTGTAAACAACGCGATTCACCGGCTGACCTTCCAAGACGCGGATCGCCATATCCACTGCCGCCCGCCCCACTTCAAAGGGCGAAGTGTCCACGGTCGCGGCCATTTTACCGGCAAGGATCGCTTCAAACGCCTGCTTAATACCATCTGTGCCAACGATCAGGACCTGACCCAGCCTGTCTGATTGTTCCACAGCCATAGCCGCCCCCAGCGCCATGGTGTCATTATTACAAAAAATGCCTCTCAAATTGCTATGCTCCGTCAACAAATCCTGCACGGTTACAAAGGCGATGTGCAAATCCCAGAGGCAAACGGGACGCGCAACGATCTTAAAGGCCTTAGATTTTAATGCCTGTTCAAACCCAAGCAACCGCCGGTTGGCGCCGAAATCCTCTGACAATCCGTTGATTACAGCCAGCTCAGCGCCTTGTCCGAAATGCTCAACAAAAAAACCGGCTGCCAGAGCACCGCTTTGGCGATGGTTGGGGCCGATGTAAAAATCAGCCACATCCAGCAGCGCGGCGCCGACATTGATCAGCAATACGCCCTTTTCCCGTGCGATGGAAACGGCCGCCTTGAGGTTGTTGTCAGTCTGCGGAGTCACTAAAAGCACATCGTGCTCTTTTGCCAGAGCAGTTTCCATCACGGCTAACTGCCCTTCCTGATCCGACTCTGTCAACCCGGCCTGAAATTCGATAAACACTTCCAACTCAGCCGCTTTGTCGTACATACCGTCGGCCATGAGCTGATAATAGGGGTTGCCCAGGTATTTAAGTATGACTCCCAGCCGGTAACGTTTGCGCGGCTCTGGCGTAGGCCCCAGGCTTCGGACCATATCCGTATATAAAACCGCGGTATCTTCCTTGTCCGGCTCAAGAGGCTTGGATGCCCGGACTGCCGCAGCCTTGGTAAAAGCCGATGTGTTGTTTTTTTCAGCCTCCAGGCATCCGGCGATCATAAAAGTCCACATGGCAGACAAAACAATAATAACAAAGACCTGAACACAAATACGCATGATTTGGGTGACTTTGTTCATCTAAGTCCATCCATCTAAAATTACCGGAAACGTGATCGGTTTCAACGCTGTGAGCATTGGGCAGTAAGATGACCGTTGTTCAGGTTCCTTGGCAAAACGAATGTGGCGGGGCAAATAGAAACTTTTAGAGCAGCAGTGGTGATACGGTGAAAAGCGGCGACAGCAATATGATAAATCAGATCATGTTAGCTCATGACCTCCTTTTCGGCCCCGAGCTTAATCGCTTTGAGTTTTGTTGACGGAGCCGATCCTTGCCTCCTTGCCTCGTTCTTTCGAAGTAAGGGATAGGAGGAAAAGTTAATTCTACCGTTTTAATCAAGTATATGATGGCAAATTAACCATTCAGTGTAAATAGTGCAAGTTGACCAACGATCAAATCTTTGGCTAATCAGGCTGCGGTCCATTTATCCGCCCCGCGCAGAATTTTATAAGCTCCTGAAACATTAATGTAAAAAATTATTGCCGGAAAACCGGTCATTAGCGAATAAATTAGGTTATGGTAACCCTAGCGTCAGGCTATAGTTTTGATAGATAGCAGCTTGCTTTTTACGCGAGCAAGTTCCTGTCTATTCAATTGTGATTTTTCATTTCCCCATATAAATAAGGAAAAATTACACTCGCTGATCAAGTTTTTTCATATTTAAATCAAACTAAGGCGATTGGCGAAAAAAAAATTAGCATCTTAACAGATACCATATCGGGCTTAGATTTTTTTTGGTCTTCAAGGGATATCAAAGTTAGCATGCTTAACGAATTCGCACCTTTGGCATAACACACAAGACGGGAAAAAAGACATGCAAGATGGTATATTATTTGTAACTGCTGACAACCTCTTTGAAAAAAATAAGAAAAAGTAAAAAAACTTGACAGATTTTTTGAGGAAAAAATTTCAAATTGATTGAAACGAATTTTTCAATCGATAAGCGATACTATCATTAGGGCGGCAAAATAAAGAAAGAGCATGGCTTCGATTCGCTTCTCTTTCTTAAAAAAAACCGGAGAGGCTTCCAGAACTGTCTTTTTGGTATACATGCGCTTTTCAAGAAATGTTTGGTCTTTAGGGGCTTTCAGTGGATTTTCAGGGCCAACGGTGTCCAAAAATTTTGGACACCGTTGATATTTTGTCCCAATTTCTCTTTGATCTGTTCCATGCCAACAGTGTTGGCGGTTTTTTTGATTACGCCTTTTTTATGCCAACAAAATTTTCAGCCCTTTCCCTCGCCTGTCTTTAAATTCAATATGTTATGAAATGGCATATATATTGCTGGTAGACCATGATTTGCAATAAACAGATTTGAATTGAATTATTATAAATGGACCACGAGAGGAACAGAAAATGAAAACGATAGAAGAAGATCGCAGCTATGAATCGAGTTTCAGGGCCCTTACGATTTCGCACCGGGATTCAAACGAGGTTAATCACCTCAAGAATTTGCGCAGAGGTAGGCAAAGCAACGAAAAACCAAAAGCCAGCTCCCAGGAACAGGAATTGACTTTAGATAACATAAATAAACTTAACAAGAATTCCCGGCTTGTTTTTAGTAACAAAAACTGGCGCTGGACCGAACCCGATACTGACCCGAGTGAAACACATTCCTCAGCCGATAGTACTGCAGGCAGTGAAAATGGTTGTTTTAGCGATGGTCCAAATTATAAAGATCTGAAAAAGATAGGTCGTTACCAATACACTGCCGAGCGTAACGAAGAAGCAGTCAATATATTTAAACAAGAAAACGAAAAATTGGGGACTTATATTGTGGAGGCGCTTACCTCCATATATAATTATGAACAAACAGATCTTGATCAGTTTAAAAAAGATACGGCTTTGAAGGTTGTTGGTACGTCAGCAGGTGTCGTGGCTTTAGGGCTTACGGGTTTTGGTACTGTAGGAATTATTCTTCTTGTCGGCATGACCGCATACAAGGTCACTGACCAAGCGGTAACCGGAGTTAATTTAAAATCCAAGATTAATAAAACGAATCAACATATGAGCAACGTGGCCGATCTCTTGTTGGACAAGGATTTGACAATGCTCGACCCCAATGATCCGAATAACAATTTTTATTATAAGTATTATTCCCAAATGTTTTTAGAGTCGGATGAGGAACGCAAAAATGCCGAAGATTTGAAAAACGAATTGCTAAATAATAATAAGTGCGACCAGAAAACGGTGAATAAATTATTTGAAAATAAACCAGATAATTTATTTGATGCGAAAATTGAACCTGAACAAAAAAATAACGAAGAAGAATGCAAAGAAGATGTTTATAAAGACGATAGAAGCCAATCCAATGAACTGGATAAAGCCCGGGGAAGGCATATCGTAGCCAAGGCAAATAGGCTTATTGAGAGTAAAAAATTTATCCTTAGCGGCGAATCAGTAGAAAAAATTACAGAAACACTCAATCACAGGCGTGAGGAGATTAAGAAAAAGCTGTCCAAAACGGTAAAGGGCAATAGGAATCCCTTTAAAGGCACCCACTACAGAAATATTGGCGTGGATGCAACTACTCTTTTATACCATGCTTGCACATTGGCTTTTGAATCGTCATCACCAGAATCGGCGGTAATAAAAATTGGAACATCTGCAGCACAAACGGCCTTTGATGTAGGCAAGAAAAATAAAGCGCTAAAAAACAGGAGCGACCTCGAAAATGTCAGGATGCCAAATAATTCAGAAAACATTCAAAGGGCTCCAACAGTATGGTCTAAAATGCCAAGTACAATGGCAAGCACTGCAATGGAGCCTTCGCATGCAATTAACTGTCTGCAAAGATATAAACCTTTAGTCAAGCGTATGGCCAAATTCAACGCTACCCCCAAAGACCTTGCTAAAACATTTAATGTTAATGAAACGATTATTTTATCATTTTGCCGGGAAAACAATATTTGTGCTGTGAATAAATACATGTTCCATGAATGGACCACAGACGATACCCAAAACTCTTTAATCAGCAAAGAAAATTCAGTCAAAATATGGACTTTTCTTCACAAATCAAGCAAAAAATTGGATATTTTCCGCAAAAATAAAACATACGTGCCTACTGTGATTTTTGAAAATGGAAAAATGACCAGGAAATTTTGGAACCGGTTAAACTCAGCAGAACATGGCAACGAAAAAGCAGATAAATTGGTCGATACCTTAAAGGCTGAGGTAAACTTGGACCAGCAACAGGCCATGACGGTGGTTGATTTGTTGAGAACTTTTCCCGAACCAATGACCGATGATGAAATAAAAGGTGTAAAAAATGTATGCAATAATCTGCAAGTAGTACATACCACTCGGAGAAGAGATGCCGCAGATCAATTGGTCAGGGATATGAAAGACAAGATGGATTTAGATTTTAAGCCGAAACGTATCCTGAAAAGTTTGGAATCCAATTTGAGTAAAATAAATCCAACCGAACACCATGACAAAATGTACGAAATTGTCGTACAGCTTTCCAAAAAAAATACTAAGGATAAAAATGGCAACCGGCCGTTGCATGTCGCCGCTATGACCGCAAATGAAACGATGATCCGGGAAATCATGACGGTCCGGATGGATAAATTCGACAAATACCTGTGGTCCGATAGTATAAAAAACAAATATGGACAAACCCCTCTTCAATTAGCATTAGATAAAGCTTTGATTGAAAATGACGAAACATCTCTTAAAACATTCGTTGAACTTAAAAGAACACACCGTCCGAACGGCTATGAGGAAAAATATGGTCAAACTATAGCGCATTACGTGAAAGAACGAGGAAAATTCATGTGTCATATATTCAACTATAATGACGCAATCAAATATTATGAATTTGCAATCGAATTAAATCCAGAATTAAGTGAAACAATAAATCCAGAAATAGCTTTCGCATACTACAATCTTGGGAGCGCCAAGGAAAAATTAGGCAATCGCAAGGACGCAATCACCAATTATACAGAGGCAATCAGATTAAATCCAAAATTAGCTGAATCAATAAATCCAAACCTCGCTGACGAATTCTTCGACCGTGGGCTCGCCAAGCATAAAGAGAATGTGGTTCAAGCAAAAGCATACAACAATAGTGGACTATCCGAGTTCTATAAAGGCTACTACGAAGTCGCAATCAAGTTTTTTGAAAAGGCAATCAAATTAGATTCAGAATCTGCGGACGCATTAAAAAATCTTGATCTCGCCAAGCGTAAAAACAATGAGGTTCAAGCAAGAGCATGCTGCAACCTTGGAAATACCCAATTCGATAAAAAGAACTACGATGAGGCAATCGATTATTATACCAATGCAATTCGGTTAAATCCAAAATACGCTGAAGCATTAAAATATCTTGAGCTCGCCAAGCGTAAAAAGAATGAGGTTCAAGCAAGAACATGCAACGATAGAGGACTATCCGAGTTCCATAAAGGCAACTACGAAGTCGCAATCAAGTTTTTTGATAAGGCAATCAAATTAGATTCAGAATCTGCGGACGCATTAAAAAATCTTGAGCTCGCCAAGCGTAAAAAGAATGAGGTTCAAGCAAAAGCAAAAGCAAAAGCATACAACAGTAGTGGACTGGCCGAGTTACGTAAAGGCAACTACGAAAACGCACTCAAGTTTTTTGAAAAGGCAATCGAATTAGATTCAGAATCTGCTGACGCATTAAAAAATCTTAAGCTCGCCAAGCGTAAAAAGAAGGAAGATGCCGTCAACTTTTCTAAACAAATTTATAAAGTGGATGCTAAATGGTTAAAGAAGTTTTCAGATGCCGGTGGTGATGTGAATATGGTTGATAAAAATGGCGTGACACTGATAGATCGGGCAGCAACATATGGCCTCGTTAATATTGTAAAATTGCTGATAGAGCATCCTGATATTAAGGTGAATAAGACTAATAGAGAAGACCAAACACCGTTATTTGGGGCAGCACGCTTTGGCCACACCGATGTTGTAAAATTGCTGCTATCGCATCCTAAAATTGATATAAAAGAAGCTCGTGAACATTTAGATAAATTGGTACAAAACGATGATATGGATTCCATTCAAGAGATTGTATTAAATGGATGTTCCAAAAAGGTCTACGAGTATTTGTACACTAAAGCTATTGAGGCTAACAAGCCGCAACTAATAGAAGGGCTTAGTTACAAAACTAATAATAAAACAGACGTATATAAGCAGGCACAAAATGATTTCGATGAAGGGAATTATTTTTAGTTAAATTAAATGGCCTCTTTTTGTAAAAAGAGGTCATTATTCACTTCTTAAATGAGATAGTCCCGATTTAATCTGACACCCCACTTGAAAAAGTGAGGGTTGCTGGTTTTGATGAAGGTGAATACGATGGCGCAATCAAAGCTTTAGGGAAAGCGTATACATAGAATTGTAGAAAATTAATTTAAAATATGTAATACTCCGCCGTTATTTTTAGAATAATTTGACAAATCAGCCGGTATCATCGAATTAAATTGGCTCTTAGTATAAGGGCTGTAGTGTGTCCTTCCGGTAAGTCTGCATGTTTTGGGTTATCAAAAATGTTAGGATCGGCTATCCTCGTAATAAAGAGAGGATAGCCGATGACACCCAAAATTAACAAGCAGACGGGAACTCGTGGACGGCAACGGTGTCCAAGGACACAATTTGGGACCGGCAACACAAATCAGGAACAGGGACACAAAACCTTCCAATTTGGTTGGCAATAAAATAGGCAGTTTGGCAATTATGTTGGCGGCAGTGATATCCTGAATTCGAATAACTATCTGAATTATTTCAACTATAAAATATTGGCGTATTTTTTGCTTTAATCAAACCAACAATTGGGTTTGTTATTTTTTTTTAAAATGGTTTTTCCATTTGTGGAATTAGGCAAAAGGAGTAGCAAGGATGCACCAGAGATATAATGTTTCACCTAAACATAAAGAACCTGTTCTAATTCGTCTGGTCCCAATTCGTTCTCCTCCTCTAATTCATCGTCTTATGATAAGGCATTTATATTGCGTGTTGACCGTGATTTGCAGTGAACAGATTTGAATTGAACTATTATAAATGAACCACGAGAGGAACAGATAATGGATAGTGCATCAGTATCAGTACATGGAAAAAATGAGCCGAATTTTAAGAATAATGAAGAGGTTTTAGACCGGAAAGAACTGGTACAACTTTTGGTTCCGTCAAACGGAGGAAAATCAAGAGCTAAAATCCCTCCCCCGAATAATAACGGAAATAACGTGAAAAAACTCCAGAGTTTAAAAAATAAGATTAAAGACTGCATTATTGTGGCGGATAGCGAAATTTATCGTAGAGACTTCAAATGGTTCCACAGCGCAAAAGATCAGTTAAAAATTGCAGTCAAGCATTATGAAGAGTTAAAAAATTTATCTTCAGATGAAAAACAAAAAGCAGAAATACAAAAAAGTTTAGCTGAAAAATTCAAAAAGTGTGGGAATACCTTGGTTGAAAACATAGACTACAATGACGCAATCACCAATTCAAAAAAATCAGAAAAATTAAAAGAATTAGAAGATCTAGAAAAATTAGAAGTATTTAAAGAATTAAAAGAATTAAAAGAATTAGCTGTAAAAATAGATCCAAAATTAGCTGAATCAATAGATCAAGCAGTAGATCAAGCAGTAGCAAAAGCATACAATAAGTATGGGCTCCAACTGGAAAAATTAGGCTCAGATGGTAATGACAAAACTTCTATCGCAATGAGATGTTATGAAAAGGCAATCAAATTAGATTCAAAATATGCTGACGCACACAACAATCTTGGGTATCTCGCCATCTATGAATCAGGCGATTACGCTCGCGCAATGGCAGCTTTTAAAGAGGTAATCAAATTAAATCCAAACAACGCTGCCGCACAAAACAATCTTGGGATCGTCTATTTAGAGATTATCAAGGAAAAATCAAACGACCCCAAAGGCGCAAAGGTTGCTTCTGACAAGGCAGCCATTGCATTCTACAATAGTGGGATGCTCAAGGCCCGTGAGGGCGACTACCATACTGCGATTGAACGTTTTACTGATGTAATCAATTTAGAATCAGATTTAGAATCACGAGAAGTAATAGCAGAAGCATACTGCTGTCGTGGGGCCGCCGAGTATCATACAAAAAACTACTCAAAAGCAATCGATGATTTAGATGAGGGAATCAAATCATATTCAGTATCACAAGAAGTAAAAACAGAAGCGTTCTACTATCGTGGGTGCGCCAAGTATTATGCAAAAAACTACTCAGAAGCAATCGATGATTTAGATGAGGCAATCGTATCAGATTCAGTATCACAAGAAGTAAAAGCAGAAGCATGCTACTATCGTGGGTGCGCCATGTTCGGAGGCAAAAACTACCTTGGCGCAATCACCAATTTTGAAAATGCAAAAGAAATAGCTGGAAAAAAAGATCAAAAATTAGTTGAATCAATAAAACAAAAATTAGCTGAATTAGAAAATCCAAAATACGCTGAAGAACACCACAATCTTGGGGTCGCCATGATCAAAGACAAAAACTACCCTGGCGCAATCAAGGCTTTGGAATGGGCAATCAAATCAAATCCAAAATACGCTGAAGCACACCACAATCTTGGGGTCGCCAAGTATGAATCAGGCGACTTCGCTGGCGCAATCACCAATTTTATTGAGGCAATCAGATCAAATAAAGAATTAGAACAAGAAGTAACTCCAAAATTAGCTGACGCATACTACGAAAGTGGGCGGTCCGAAGTCCGTAAGGGCAACTCCGAAGGCGCAATCAGGATTTTTGAAGAAACATTCAAGCTTTTTAATGATGCAATCAAATTAAATCAAAATTTAGCTGATGAATTAAATCCAAAATTAGCTGACGTAAAAAATAATCTTAAGCTCGCCAATCGTGAACTTATAAAAAAGGCATATGCAGACTATAACCGTGGGCTTGACAAAAAAACGGCAGGCGACTACGAAGGCGCAATCACCAATTTAGAAAATGCAATCAAAGATTTTAAAAATGCAAAAAAATTAGCTAATGAAATAGATCCAAAATTAGCTAAAGAAATAGATCAAAAATTAGCTGAGGCTTACTATAATCATGGGAAACTCAAGCTCCAGAACGAACTCTACAATGATGCAATCAAAGATTTTAAAAATGCAAAAAAAATAGCTAAAGAAATAGATCCAAAATTAGCTAAAGAAATAGATCAAAAATTAGCTAAAGCACACTACTATCTTGGGCGCGTCAATCTCGATCTTGAAAATTACCCAGACGCAATCGTTGATTTAAATACGGCAATCAAATTAGATTCAGAATTAGCTGAATCAATAATTTCAATATTAGCTGGTCCAGTAACAAATTTTGAGACCAAAAAGTCTAAAGGAAATAATGAGACACTACTATTATTAGGAGCATATAACATAAGAGGACAGGCCGAGCTCGATAAAGGCAACTACGATAGTGCAGTCGATGAGTATGCAAAGGCATTCAAATTAGATCCAACAAACACTGATGCCAAAAAAAATCTTGAAGGCGCCAAGAGTAAAAGGAATGATGCGGCACTATCAAGAGCATATAACAGAGTTGGACTGGGCCGGCTGAAAAAAAGCTACAACGATGACGCAAAAAAAGATTTTGATAGGGCAATCGAATTAAATGAAAAAAACGTTTCCGCATACTACAATCGTGGATATGCCATGCTGAAAACAGGCGACAACGATGGCGCAAAAAAAGATTTTGATAAGGCAATCGTATTAAATGAAAAAAACGTTTCCGCAAAAAAAGAATTTGATAAGGAAATCGAATTAAAGAAAAAAGGCGCTAATGTATACCACGGTCGTGCAATCGCCAATTATCGTACAAAAGACTACGATGGTGCAATCCGTGATTTTAAAGAGGCAATCAAATCAAATTCAAAATTAGCTGAAACAATAAAACCAGAATTAGCTGACGCATACTACAAACGTGGGGCCCTCAGGTACGAAAAGAACAACTTAAAGGGCGCAATCTATGATTTGCAGTTGGCTAAAGAGTTAAATTTAAACTTAGATGTATCAATAAAACAAAAGTTTGCTGATAAAGTAAAACAAAAACTAGCTGAAGCTTTAAACAAGCGTGGGAGCGACAGGTTCAACGATAAAAACTACCCTGGCGCAATCCGTGATTTTAAAAGGGTGATATATTTAAAACCACAATTCGCTGAAGCATACAACGATCTTGGGGCCGCCATGATCAAAGACAAAAACTACCCTGGCGCAATCACCAATTTAGAAAAAGCAATCAAATTAAATCCAGATAACGCTAACGCACACTTTAATCTTGGGGTCGTCATGCTCGAAAAAAAAGACTACCCTGGCGCAATCACCAATTTTAGAGAAGCAAAAAAAATAGCTGAAGAAAAAAAAGATCAAAAATTAGTTGATGAATTAAATCCAAGATTAGCTGTAGCATATATCGAGCGTGGGAGCGACAGGTTCATAAAGGAAGACTACGATGGCGCAATCCGTGATTTTAAAAGGGCAAAATATTTAAATTCAAAATTAGATGACATAAATCCAAAATTAGCTCAAGCATACAAAAAACGCGCACTTGCTAATTTTTCTGCCGTCCGCATCGATAAAACAATTAAAGATTTAGATGAAGCAATAAAATTAGATAAAAAAGATGCAAACGCATACCATAATCGTGAAAGCCTCAAGTTCGATGACGGCAACTACGATGGTGCAATCGCCGATTTAGAAGAAGCAAAAAATATAGATCCAAAATTAGCTGATGAATTAAATCCAAGATTAGCTGTAGCATATAACAAATTGGGGTTGGACAAGGTCAGTAAAGGCAACCACAAAGAAGCAATCGAAGATTTTACTAAGGCAATCCAATTAAATCCAGAATACGCTGACGCACACTACAATCTTGGGAACGCCAAGTATGAATCAAGCGACTTCGCTGGCGCAATCACCAATTTAGAAAAAGCAAAAGAATTAGATCAAAAATTAGCTAAATTAATAAATCCAAGATTAACTGAAGCATATAACAAATTGGGGTTGGCCGAGTTACGTAAAGGCAACTACGAAAACGCAATCAAGGCTTTTAAAACGGCAACCGAATTAGATCCAAAATTAGCTGATGAATTAAATCCAAGATTAGCTGTAGCATATAACAAATTGGGGTTGGCCAAGGTCAGTAAAGGCAACCACAAAGAAGCAATCGAAGATTTTACTAAGGCAATCAAATTAGATTCAAAATATGCTGACGCATACAACAACCGTGGGAAACTCAAGCTCGATAACAAAGACTACCCTGGCGCAATCCGTGATTTTGATGAGGCAATCAAATTAGATTCAAAATATGCTGACGCATACAACAACCGTGGCACCGCCAAGGATTATACAAACGACTACGAAGGCGCAAAGGCTGATTATAAAATGGCAATCGAATTAAATCCAACCGACGCTGACGCATACTTTAATCTTGGGAACGCCATGTTCGAAAACAAAGACTACCCTGGCGCAATCACCAATTTAAAAAAAGCAATCGACTTTAATTCAAAATTTGCTGAAAAAATAAATCCAAGATTAACTGAA
Source organism: Desulfobacteraceae bacterium (assembly GCA_024230435.1). GTDB lineage: Bacteria > Desulfobacterota > Desulfobacteria > Desulfobacterales > Desulfosarcinaceae > UBA2230. The sequence goes on along the minus strand of JAAERL010001226.1, from coordinate 4,505 downwards.
GCTATCGAGCGTGAGAGCGTCAAGCCCGATAAAAGCGGCCCCTTATCCGCATTCACTAGTTTATACCAGAGCATATCGCAATTGAACTGGTTTTCGACGTTTCGCAAGTAATTTGAAAAGTCTAAATTTCGCAGCCGCCGGAAGTGTTATTTCCGGCGTCTGGAAATTGTGCAACCGTTTTCAGATATCGATGACGAACTCGGGGGTGACGAACTCGTGGACGGCAACGGTGTCCAAGGACACAATTTGGGACCGGCGAACTCGGGGACAAGGAACTTGGGACTGGTCCTTAATACGAATTACAAGAACAGGGACACCGTTGAGTAAAGCGTAATCAACCTGCCCGCTTCCCATATTTTACCACCAGGGAGACGTACGGTCGTGGTTGGGCGGGAGAGCTATTGTTTTTTACTTGACAATACTTATCATGGATGTTCCCCCCCTTTTTTCCTGCTCCCTGTCCTGCCATAGTCCCCTTTCCCGGATGGGTGAAGATTTCAATCCGATCAGCGCTGCTTAATTCACAATTAGGGTTTGTCTTTATTGTGAAATGTTTTAGCAAGCTTTGACTTAAGCCGGAAAATAGGAAAGACTGTGAAAAGACTATTGATCAGACCATCTTTCGAGCTGATTTTAATTGAACAACCGGACGGTTTTTTTCAGGCGTTAATGGCGTTAAAGATACTGGTATATTCCAGAGCTCTTAATGCCAAAATATATATTTTGGTTGCCAAAATTTCGGGATGCTTAGTATTTTTTTATTTATAAAAATATTTGCATTGGAGGGTAATATGGCGGTTGAAAAATGGTCTTATCCGTGGCGATTTTTTTGCTTAAAATGGCTGATACCGGTGTTTGCGGTTCTTACCGTGTTTTTTTTATCACGAAGCGCTGTTGCCGGATATAAAGGTTCATATCCTTATAAAGTTGGCGCTACCGTTGGTATGGTAGCCGATATCGTTCGGGAGGTAGCCGGGGATAAAGCCAAAGTGACACACATTATCGGAACTGGTGTTGATCCCCATATTTACAATCCGGCCAGGAGTGATGTGGCTGTTTTGGTACGTTCGGATATTATTTTTTATGCCGGGCTTCTTCTTGAAGGGCAGATGGCTAACATTTTAGTCAAGGTATCGGAAAGGCTCCCGGTTTTTGCCGTTACCGAGCTTTTGAAAAAGGATTATTTGATTCAAGATCCTTTAACCAGCCATCATGATCCCCACGTGTGGATGGATGTGGGCGGGTGGATCAAGGCCGTGGATGTGGTGACCAGTGCCTTGGCGGCCTTTGATCCGGCGCATTCGCAAGAATATCGCAGCAACGCTTCCACTTACCGGCAATTGCTAAAAACGTTAAATGAGTATGCCCGCAAGTGCATAAGCTCAATTCCCGTCCGGCAGCGGCTTTTGATAACCGCCCATGATGCCTTTAATTACATGAGCCGGGCCTATGGCATAGAGGTTTTGGGAATTCAGGGTATTTCTACCGAGTCTGAAGCCGGTTTGAGAGATATCAACCGTATTGTAGGTACTCTGGTGCGGCGCAAGATCCCGGCGGTATTTGTAGAAAGCAGTGTTTCAGATAAGAACGTCAGGGCCCTTATTGAGGGCGCCAGGTTCCGGGGGCATAAAGTATTTATCGGCGGAGAGCTTTTTTCTGACGCCATGGGACCGGACGGAACCTATGAGGGTACCTATGTTGGCATGATTGATCACAATATTACCACCATTACCAGGGCGCTCGGAGGCAAGGCGGTTAGAGGCGGGATGCAGGGCAAATTAATTCGTTAGCGCTTTGATTTTTAGAAAGCGCATTGTTTCGAAAGGATGAATTTCATGACTGCTAAATCATCGCCACATCGTCAGGGACAAATGCATGCGCCAGAGTCTTTTCCGCTTTGGGTGAATGATCTGACGGTTGCCTATCATCGCAAACCGGTTCTTTGGGATGTGGATCTGGCTTTGCCGGAAGGAAAACTCATTGCTGTTGTGGGGCCTAACGGCGCGGGCAAAAGTACGCTGCTCAAAGCTGTTCTGAACCTTGTGCCAAAGGTTTCCGGGGCTGTTTACATTTATGGCAAACCCTATGAGCAGCAGCGCCGGTTGGCCGGTTATGTGCCCCAGCGTGAAAGTGTGGATTGGGATTTTCCGGTCAGCGCCTCTGATGTTGTGGCCATGGGGCTTTATCGAAAAATTGGCTGGTTCAAGCCGGTTTCCCGCAAACACAAACAAAAGGCGGTTGCCGAACTTGAAAAGGTGGGCATGGCGGACTATGCGGGCCGCCAAATCAGTCAACTTTCCGGGGGCCAGCAGCAAAGGGTTTTTTTAGCTCGCGCGCTTGCCCAGAACGCCCGGATTTATTTTATGGATGAGCCTTTTGCCGGTGTTGATGCGGCAACGGAAAAGGCTATTGTTGCCTTGCTTAGAACTCTTAAATCGGATGGGAAAACATGTATCGTGGTGCACCATGATCTTCAGACCGTTCCGGTTTACTATGATCATGTGGTCTTGTTAAATATGCGCGTAGTAGCCCAAGGGCCAACGGCGGAAGTGTTTCATGAAAAAAATCTGAAAAAGACTTATGGCGGCAAGTTGACTCTATTGAGCCAGGCGCTTCATGAATACTCACAAGGGCCGGGTCTGCCTAAATAGCGCTCATCTGTAAATGGGCAATTTGCCAGATATTTTCAAAGACTCTAAGGCGATTTGCAGTTAAAGAATATACCATCTTGTATGTCTTTTTTCCCGTCTTGTGCGTTATGCCAAAGGTGCGAATACGTTAAGTATGCAAACTGATCAGCAAAACCTTGGCGCGCCTTGAATACGAAAAAAAATCGAAGCTCAATCTGGTATATTCTTTTCCGCCAATCGCCTAAACAAAGGGCGGTTAAATGATGCGGCTGTCATTTAAAATGAATTGGCCTTGGCTGGCCGGGGCTGTTTTATTATCCGCGGTTTTTTTAAAATCCCATGCCTGGGCGAACGGATTGACGGATCAAGGCTTTCAATGGGCGGTACTTTCTGATTTGCTGAGAGTTTTTAGCTTGCAGGACTACAATACGCGAGTCGTCATCATTGGTACTGGCCTGCTGGGATTGGCGGCGGGATTGGCCGGGACGTTTTTACTTCTCCGAAAACGTGCGCTTTTAAGCGACACGTTGAGTCATGCCACGCTACCGGGTATTGCTTTAGCCTTTATGCTGATGTCTTATATCCTGGGAGAGGGAAAGCATTTAATAGGCCTGATTATAGGGGCCGCGTTTTTTTCTATTATCGCAACGGTTGCGGTTCTCGTTATTGAGCGCTATTCAAGATTAAAAGATGATGCGGCATTGGGAATTGTATTGAGCGTATTTTTTGGGTTGGGTATTGCCATAATGGGGCTGGCCACGCGCATGGCTTCTGGAAATTCAGCGGGGCTTATGTCTTTTATTTACGGTAAAACCGCTTCCATGCTTTTTTTAGATTCTCTTTTGATTGCTGTTACGGCTCTGGTGGCGGCGTTGTTTTGTATGTTGTTTTTTAAGGAATTCACTTTGGTTTGTTTCGATTCGGCATATGCTTTTACCCAGGGGTGGCCGGTGGCCCGTTTGGATTTTTTCATGATGACCCTGGTGGTTGTGGTTACCGTTGTCGGGTTGCAGGCCGTGGGATTGATCCTGGTGGTTGCATTGTTGATCATACCTGCCGCGGCTGCGCGTTTTTGGACTCACCGCCTATCAGCGATGCTTTGGCTGTCAGGGCTGTTTGGAACCTTGAGCGGTATGATAGGAGCCGGTATTTCGGCCTTGATGGCCAATTTGCCCGCCGGTGCGGTAATAGTGTTGACGGCATCCGCGCTTTTTTTATTGAGCCTGGCGTTTGGAACTCAACGCGGGTTGCTGCGCCTGGTTGTCGAGCGGCTGCAGTTACGCACAAAAATTATTCGTGAAAATCTGCTCAGGGAGCTTTACGAATGGCTGGAAACAAGCGGGATACAAGGGCTGGATCTGTTGAGAACATCTTGCCCCGGACCGAGGTTTAAAGATCTTCTGGCCCGCAGATCCTGGCGCCCGGGGCAGTTAAAGAGGGCATTGGGCCGATTGTGCAAAACAGGTCTGCTGAATCAAACGCCATCCGGTGAATATCAGTTCACTCAGACCGGTCTTGTGCAGGCAACACACGCCGTTCGCAAGCATCGGCTCTGGGAAGCTTATCTTATAAGCCATGCAGATATCGCAGCAGGGCAGGTGGATTGGGCGGCAGATGAAATTGAGCATATTCTTGATCAGGAGATGATCTCCAAGCTCGAAGCGCTTTTACCTGAAGCAAAGGCTGATAAACAGCTCCATAGCCCCCATGAACTCATACCGGCTAAGACCCTAAATAGTGTCCATCCAGAAATTGAGGATTTTGCAGAAAGATAATTAGCAAAGATTGCTATTAGTCAGAAATCAAACGTACCAAATCGACATCTCTCTTCATGAGAACAAAAACCAGGAGCAAAACCTGAATTTTGGGCACACT
>JAAERL010001225.1 GCA_024230435.1 Desulfobacteraceae bacterium | reverse complement strand
GCAAAAAGCAAACCTTGGTTGTTCGCACACTGGAAAATTGGAGTATGTCTCCCGGCTGAATGATGGGAGCCGGATGAGTCGAGAGGTTCACGTCCGGTTCTGCGAGAGGCTAAGGGGGAAGTTCCCTTGGCCTACTCACCCGTATTTACTGGCTTTGGGCAAACTGTGTCATCGGAGCATCCTTTTTCATCGGCTCATTTTACGAACCGTAAAAACACATATTTTTTATATTTGCAAGATAATACATCGGATAAAAAACTTGCAACCAGTTATTACGCTAAATCTTTTTTTATAAATGGCTTAATGAGATTATTAATACTATCAGGTACTAAGGCTTCAATAGCTTCCCTTGAATAGCCGGTTACAAGGCAGTCTAATTTTTCACCATTAACTGCTGGAAATAAATTCAATATATCCAGCTTCTTATACCAAGAGGCCCGATCGGACACATAATTTTTAACATTTTCGGAACATTTTTCTTTAGATAGAACATAGGCAAGGGACTTTACATCATTATCGAATATCCTTTCATCTAAAAATTGCATAGCAAAATCGTCAAATTTAATATCAGGATGCGATACCAGCTCTTTTTGAACATCGTTGAATTGAAAATAATTTGCCCAATAATTCGGTGTATAGCCATTGATATTAGGCTGATTCAAATCAATTTCATCACAGGAATTAGGATGCGATAGCAGCGCTTTTACAACCTCGACTTGGCCCCGCTTTGCTGCCTCATATAGCGGTGTTGAGCCGGACTTATCAATTGTATTCACATCAGCACCGGCATCTAAACAGCTCTTTACCGATTCAGCATCCCCCTTATATATTGCGTCAAAAAGATGCTTATTTTTATCATCCTGTGAATGAGCGTTTATTCTAAAAGTCTGTAATTTTTTAAACGATGAAGCTGAAGGGTTCGACCCATCAGTATTATTGCGAGCTTTCGCTTTAGGAGATTGATCATTGTCTAAGGACTGCAACCTTTCTGTTGGCTGATTGTTTTGATTAGAGCCAGTATCGTTGTTGCTCTTTGAATATTGTGGTGGATAAAGTTTTGGATCAATTGCCATGGTAAACAATTCCTTTTCGATTAACTGGTTGCAAGTTTTTTTATTCGGCGTATTATTTTGAAAATATGGCAAATATGAATTTTTTACAGTTCGTAAAATGAACCGATGAAAAAGGATGCTCCGATGACACAGACCGCCATGCAGGCCCAGCCCCAGGGGCCCAAAGCGAAAAGGGCGGTGGCCGCCTGAGTGGATGTGGCTCCGATAGTGGTCAGCGCCAGGGCAAACGATCCGGCGGCGGCAATGCCAAAACCGGTGGCGGAGTCATAGTCTTCGGCACTGATGGCTGTTGTAGGCATTGGGGCCGTAATAACCGTTTTTGATGATTGTTTCGATATCCATTTTCAATTATCTTCTCCCAAAAGTTCCGCGTAAACCCAGCATCTGCAGCAGGCCGCTTGTCAGATTGGTGGAGCGTTAATCTGACCTACGTTTTGAAGATTGTTGGTTCGATTCGCGGCGGTTCCAATCGCCTTGGCCAACGCCTGAGGGTTCCCAGCCCATGATCAGGGCTTGTTCGCAGGTTGCGCCCCAGGGGTATTTGGATGCGGCTTTGCGGGAGGCGTCGTGCATCTTTT
>JAAERL010001224.1 GCA_024230435.1 Desulfobacteraceae bacterium | reverse complement strand
CATTGCGACACGTAGTTCCGCGACGCAGCGTTCATCTTTTTCTTAGCACTTTAGGGTGCGGCTTTTCATGGTGTTTTCAAAGGATCATCGATAGTCGATGATGCTGTATAGTTTGGCGGACTACGCTGCGTTTTTTGTATTGGAGATGCTAAGAGGATTGCTATTCCTGATGTACCAGTAGTTCGATTTAACTTATGGCTAGTCTGCAACAACTCTGTGTAGGAAAGTAATCTCGAGACTGGAGGTCCCTCCCCGAGTAAGGATATTGCGAAAGTCTAAATTACAGCGGAGTGGCTAAACGGATCCGATGGATATCCGCAAAATAATGTCGATTTGTCTTTTTCGAACCTCCGAGCGTCCCACTTTTGGCCCATTTGAGGAACAATTTTCGTGAATGTTGGGAGCACTAGCTTTCAGTGCGGATGACATTTTTTGTGGAATCCAAAAAGTGGCACTGGCTCCCATCTAAATAAATCGGATCGGTCAAAGTCCGTAGTCTCACTGCGGGGGGGGTGCTATTTTTAGGCCCAGAAGCGGTGTAGCCCCATACTCAATTTATACTGACTGTCGCCGCCGGGAAACTTTTGGGACCGTCCCGAACCCAAGGAGTGCCACTTATTTTTTCCCCAAACACAGACAGACCCTCGAGAATATTTTTTGGCGATCGATCAAAACTCCAAGACACACAGACAATCAACACCGAATTTAATTTTCAGGAAGCGACGCAAGCAAGGCTGGGAGAGAGACGAT
>JAAERL010001223.1 GCA_024230435.1 Desulfobacteraceae bacterium | reverse complement strand
GTCCCCACTAGATTTTAACAGAAAAAGAGCATATTGCACCAGGTTTTAATTCAGACACACAATATAAGACTGATTTCCAAACAATTGGGGCCCCGTGACTTAGGCAGGACTGCGAAACGGACGAAAAATGAGCTCCATGTGGCACCCATCCAATTTTTACTTATGGACATCAATGAGAAGCAAATGAATAGCACTATTGTTGCAACGCATTGTTAAATATCAATCCTCCATTAGATGTTTGTTTTCATTGATTGGGGGCAAGGGCTGTCATTGGATCTGATGAGTACCTTACCTTAAAAGTACGTAGTTTTTAGGTAACGGGGACGATTGACGGCTCTTTTAATGAGTTTGAATAGACCCTCCCCCATAACCATGATGGCGCCCGGCTTTGCGCACGGCAAGCTCTTTCCTGGTAGGGTTGTCTAGTGTCTGAAATGAAAACCCTTGACCTTCTCTATTAACAATTGAAGATTGGGCTCCGACTTGACTGGAGGAAGGTATTCAAAATGGCCGCAGCACAATGAAATGTTGCTCAAGGATGTTTGGATGATCAGGTATAATGATGATAGTTAACAACATGGTCAAATGCATGATAAAATTAATCTATCCGACAACAT
>JAAERL010001222.1 GCA_024230435.1 Desulfobacteraceae bacterium | reverse complement strand
CCTCGCATTTGGCGGAGGATTGGCTGTTTAGGAGAGAGTAGGCGGCGGTGGTGGCCGAAGCTGCCGCAAGGGCGGCGCCCTTGTTGTATTTGGTGAACTGGAAATAGTGGAATAGTGGAATGAATTGACATGAGAGAATTGTTGACGAAAAATGCCGATTAAACGCTGGTAATCAAAAAAATCATCATCGGCGTCCACTTTATTGAAGCAAGCTATATTCAAAAATTTCTCGTCGGTGGGATCAGCCAGGGCGTTGCATCCAATGTAACGAATTTTATCAGTTCATGGCATTGGTTAAAAGGTGTGTCTTCAGCACACTTGAAATGATTCTCCTAGCAATTTTTCGAAAAAATAATAACCAACGCTAACGCCAATAATATGAAATCTGGAATCTATCACGGGGGCGCTTTTCACAGAAATTAAATCTTCGCTGTTGGGCAGCCATCTCGGCTTCCTCCCAAACTTACCACTGCTCTTAAAGCCATTGTTCCTCCGATAATTCTTCCTTTCAATCTCTCTAGTAAGGCGCTACTAACTGCATGCAGCGAAGGGGCGGGCGGTAGGGCGG
>JAAERL010001221.1 GCA_024230435.1 Desulfobacteraceae bacterium | reverse complement strand
TTGTTGTGTATTCTTTGAATATCACTCATCGCCATAATATTCGGATAGCCTATTTTTGCTGAATACACAGCTAACCGTACCGGTATAAAGTTGAGTATTCAAAGGCCCTACAGATATTTTTTCGTACCTGGTATTTTACTATATTTATTAGCTAATGATACGTGGGAATCCATATTTATTTAAAAAAAACATTGTTCCCCCCCCTGGTATCATCAGCTGCTCAGGCTGCAAGAAATTTCCTGATCTACTTACCCCGCCACGAAGTAGCTCTTTTGAAGAAAATCCCCCCCCTTACTTTTTGCCGTCCAAACCAAGTTCCGCGATCTGCCCTTTGTCAGGTTTTGTGCCCAAAATTTGGTAGGTACGGTAGCTGCGACAGAGGTGTGGCGGCTAGCGCGCATAGCAGCCTCCACGCTGACGCGGGGGTCATTCGCAAGAGTGGTCACGAACAGCCTGCAAAGGGCGTGCCCAGTAGTACCTGAGTGGCCAATCTTGGCAAGAGCAGCCTTCATCAGCTTGTTCACGGTATTAATTCCCACGGACAAAAATCCGTGATTCATCGTGAATAAAACTATTACCCAATGAAGTTTCAAAAAAATAGCATAGCCCATTTGTCAGGTACACGAGAAAGTAGTTTGTACGTTAATGTATGTAAAAATTGTAGATAGGCTGTCTGAATACTTGAGTATGTTTTTAAAGCCAGCTGGCAACTCCTGATATTCATAAAATACAAAAAACACACGATAGTTTATATTCTAAACCAAACTTGAATACTCAAGAACTGGTTAGAATACAA
>JAAERL010001220.1 GCA_024230435.1 Desulfobacteraceae bacterium | reverse complement strand
GACTACCTGATCGTAACACCCCCCCCAATCGATTCTAAGATACAGTCAAGAGTTGATTGTTAAGACTATGATTTGTATAGTCAAGTTCAATCCTAAACTCAGTCCAAACATAACCAAATTGTGTTCGTATTTTTTTCATTCTCTCTAAAATATCTCAATCTCATTCCAAATATTCTTTGATCCCAACTAAAATTCAAAAAGTTGCTCATTTATTTTCAAAATCATTTTCCTCACTCCTTTCATATTCAAATCCAACTCTCAAATTCTAACTCTCAAATTCTAACTCTCAAAATCATGCTAACACCCAAATCATGCTAACACCCCTCCACAATGGAAGCTGACCTTCATATCATAGCATCGGATTTTGTGACCAGAAAATTACAAAGCTTTACAAGCTGTAGCAATTTTCAGTGACAAAATACGAAGATAAAAGTGCAACTTCATAAAACATTTTCATAATCACCCCTAATTTCCACAATTTCGACCGAAAAATCGACCGAAATTTTACCAATTTTCCGAAAAATCGACCGAAATTTTAAGAACTGTCCAAAATTAATAGAACTGTCCACGGGATTTTTAGAATACTATTATATTTTCCGTAAAATTAATATTTCTCCAAAATCGGTCCATTTTATTGTTTTTGCTCCCAAAATTAGCTCATTTTGTCGATTTCCGATCCAAATTATCTGCAAAACGGACCAAAACTTATCCAACTCCCTTTCGAAATCCCAGACCATTCATCGTGGACGTGAAACGCGAAGCGATGCCGCCGAGGACATTCGTGGCAGCGATGGTGTGCTGCGTTCGCGGCGGGTGAGTTGGAGTGTTGAGACTCCAGCGACGTGCGACAGGCGGGTCGCAGTCGTCCTCGCGATGCCCTTCTCGTGCGAGGGCGGCGAGTGACGAAGCGATCGTTTCGACGATCGCGGGCGGAGTCACGTGGTGCGGCGACCATTGGCTTTTGGTCGCGGCGTCCGTCGTTGTAGTTTTAACGGCGAGGACGAGCGGATCGTCCTCGTCCTCGAGGTAGGCGCCAAGCCTCGCCATCGAAGATGGCGTCGCGGCGTGGATTACGGCCGCGATTGGCTTCGCAGCG
>JAAERL010001219.1 GCA_024230435.1 Desulfobacteraceae bacterium | reverse complement strand
TGTTCTCTATCATCCAACGGATGATTGGATGATGGGTCCTCATACGACGGACAGAACGTCGTATTTGGGTTATGAGCACAACAGGGGATTTATACCCTGGGATGCTTAATTAATGGGATTCGTGTCACGAATCCTGTCGTGAAGCGGGACTGGTAAGGACCCCATTACACTCGCCCCCCAGACTGACCATGCGGTTAAACAGGCAACAATGGTGAAAAAACCCCTATCCTTGCGGAGGAAAATCATTATTGGGTGACTCGAAGTATATGTGAGGCGTTGCTCGCGGGCGTACTTTGTCATTAATTGCAGATTTATTATATGCACTAAAGCTGTACCAAAGGCTAAGAGAGATTTTAGTTTTTGAAAGTTTTGTGGACAATTTAATAGTGAGTAACTTTAATTGTGATTTTTATTTTTTTCTATTTTTCTTCTGTACTTTTAGTCCTATCTGTCTTACATATTCTATACACCTACGCTTTCCAGCTGCCTCTTCGAATCTCACCCATCGGGCTCGAAGTAGGGGGTGACTCTCCTAATATTTACACGTTCCGATATGCTTCCACGTTGAATCCGTATGGTTCCGTTTGTATGAACCGAGGTGATTATATAGGGTCCTAAATATTTCACCTGACCTTTTCGAAGCTTTTTACCATCTTGTTCAAGCAGTACCTTTTGGCCAACTAAATAGTCAAAGTCAAAACGGGCTTTATTCTCGCGCAAGTTTGACTTATTTAACATTCGTTGTCATCGCTGTCCTATGGCGGTCCAGTCCGCCAAATATGGGAGATCGAACATCATATCTCTTCCAAATATAGCAGCGCCTGGCGA
>JAAERL010001218.1 GCA_024230435.1 Desulfobacteraceae bacterium | reverse complement strand
TGCTCATATCCAGGCCACCGCCAGGAGCCGCAGTTGTCGAGTGCATTCCACCAGCTGGAAACGCAGGCATGGTATCGAAGCCATCGGGGCGTGAAATCATGGCCGAGGCAGTGGAGGCGGCAGCCATGACCTCACGCCCGAGCAAGTCATAGTCTGTTGCATTGTCACCACCTCAGCACGAAACCATCATACTCGAGACAATTTTTGAATGAAGCTGGTGTTGAATTGTAATGAAAATTGATTTGGGCGCCGCAGGTGCCCGCCCAAAGTGGGCGCAACCAACAATTGTGGTGAGGGACTAGGTCTTATTAAACATAATAATCTGATTTATGTAGGCAGGAGTGACCAGCAAGCATAACAAATGACTAAATTCAGTGTTTTTAGATGGTTTTATTTTTATTCCAAAAATACATAGTAAACATTTGAAAATTCACTTACATGCAATCTGCATTTTTTGAGTAGAATTCAAATATTCCACTATCAATGTTGGTTTCAAAATGCAATGTGTCAATTTATTGACTTAAAGATAGCGGACACATCCCCTTGCCCACTTTGGCTGAATTCAGTCAGGCCAAATGTTGAGTAGGTAGGTACATATTTTCACTATTGCTATATATGTGTACATGAGGGGGCT
>JAAERL010001217.1 GCA_024230435.1 Desulfobacteraceae bacterium | reverse complement strand
GCTGTTGAGTCTAGTCACAGTGCAAACATTGGGCAACTTTTGGAATCGGATCGAGTGGAGAGAAGTTGAAAACAGTCAAGAATGCGAGGAAAATGGGCAAAATGAACATGGAAAATAACAAAAAGGCGTAGTCTCGGCGTAATCGCTGAGGATTTGCACCGAATGAATGTCATTGACAGTGCAGATCAAACTAAGGCTGATTGTCAGGCAATTCAGCCTGGTGGCACGAAAAAATAGGGCAACCACTAGATAATCGATGAAGTCAGAACCTTGGAGTTAAAATTCAAAATTGCTGTTGAAACCCCGTTCAATAACAACCAGAGCTGCCTGAATAAGGTGGATCAAAATGAAAGGAGAAGAGAGACTAGATGTTTACGCCAATGGCAAAACGAGCATTGACCCCGCTATTCCAAGGAAAGTGATGGGGGGTATGAATCACTAGCGGTTCCAGATTGGCCGTGTGATTCCAAATAGAAGTACAGGTACAGTCTTCTTTTATATTTTTATGGCCACGGAGATATGGCATTTTGTGATGACTGGAATCCAGCATCACATATTTGAAACTTACCGCTTTCGAAAAGCTAAGTTGACACAACGACTAAATTGAGTCTTAGACCAGCAATTTTTTGGTCCAAATCAATGGATTTGGCCATTTTTGCCGACGAATGGTCTTATTGTTCATTCGTTGTTCGAATAAACAAATGATAATTGTCGATACGCACATTTTATTGTCGTCGTCGAGCTATGTGTTGTTGAATACGCTGCAAAAAGCAGGT
>JAAERL010001216.1 GCA_024230435.1 Desulfobacteraceae bacterium | reverse complement strand
GATTGCGCCGTTAAACTGGTGGCTCAATTTTATATCTGCGCTTGCTTTTGAGTGTTTCGAAAAACAGACTTAGAAAAACTGTAAAACGTCTTTTGCCGATAACTTTTTGAAGAAAAACTGGGTTTGGTTTTAACTTCGGCCATCGAAATTAAGTAAGGCCTTTTGTCGGCTTGATGGACCTTTAAGCCGACCTACGCTTGCTACGCTGCTACACGGAGTTCAATTCTAAAAACAAAAACGGCAACCCAAGAAGATTGATTGACCTTCTCAGATTGCCGTTGTTCATGGTTTGGTTAAGCGTTTGCCGGAAGTTGCTTCGATTATTCTGGCCAACGGCGCTACAACACCGCCAGCCAACCGTTTGCGCACGGCCTTTTGTCGGCTTGATGGACCTTTAAGCCGACCTACAATCTACAACACCGCCAGCCAAGCGTTTGCGCACGGCCTTTTGTCGGCTTGATGGACCTTTAAGCCGACCTACGTCGCTATAATTGTCCTTAGCCTTTTGTCGGCTTGGTGGACCTTTAAGCCGACCTACGCCGCCAATTTTAATTCAAGGATTTTACAGATAGAATTATTTTTTTCCACTATAATTGTCCTTAGCCTTTTGTCGGCTTGGTGGACCTTTAAGCCGACCTACGCCGCTCCATGGGCCAATGGAGCACAACCGGTCATTAAATATTAAAATTTCAAAAGCAAAATACCATGAATAGAATAGTTGACAAACAAAACAGAATGCTCCAAGAATCAGAGTCAGACTTATACCAATAAAAAAAAGATTATGTTTATCAAATATATCCAATAACATCAAAAGAATAAAGCAACTCCAGCCATAGCTCCATATTTTATCAACCAAGCAACCAAACTTTTTTTATTAAAGGCAACATGGTGAAGTGCAGCATGACGTTCCATTTCTCTAATTTCTACTTCCTACTATTATTTAATGGTTATGAAATGTTTTCGTTAGGCTTTTTGTCGGCTTGATGGACCTTTAAGCCGACCTACGAAGCTACAACACGGCCAGTCAAACGTTCGCGCACGGCCTTTGTCGGCTTGATGGAACTTAAAGCCGACCTACGCCGCTACGCCCCTTTCAAATATATCCAAGTGGAAACTACCTGTTTCTTTCCATGCATAAGGATATAAAACAGAACTACCTTTACCTAAAATTAAATTTATAGCTTTTACGACATCTAAATAACAAACTAAACTTTTACTCTTTACCGCAATTAAATTTGCCAATTCATCTACTAATTCATAAAAGCAACTATCGAACGTGCCACCCCATGTAAATAATATGCCATTCTCACAATCGGACAACAAATCAAATATATCTTTTGCGTTATCATCAGTTAGTTTGACGATACCATAAAAAATAACATCATTGTTACTAACAATATCTTTTTCAATCACAAACTCTAAAGGCTCAATTTTAAATTCTTTGGATAACGACTTTTTTAATCCATAATACCTTGTAACTCGATCATCCTTTTTCCAATTCGGACTTGATATAAAGCAAAAAACATTCAAATTTTCTATTGGAAATTTTTCAAGTATAGCTTCCCAAATTATCCGTATGGATTTTTCCCATTTGGAATAGGATTTAGTATTTATCATTAACTTCAACACGCTAATATTAGATTTTAAATTAGCTTTATCAAACCGATTAAATTCGTATTCACTATCGACAACATTATGAATTATATTCGACTCCAATTTTAATTTATTAGTATTCATAGTGTATTCCTGTCCCATCTTTTCCATGATTATTAAAATGTGATTTGTCGTATACACCACCATCTGAGAATGTATGACCGTCAGGATGACTCTGAACTTTACGACCATGTCCAAAATCATATTCAGTCGCAGTTCTACGTTTATCTAAAGCATCAGCTTTAAGATTTTTTGTATGGGTTGTATGGGTTTGGCTTGTCGGTATTCCGGCATCCCTTTTTGATTCACGAAAAGCAGCTCTTTTTGACTTAAACTGTTTTGCACTCTTCGGCGCTGCCTTCGCTGTATTCTTTGCTGCCTTCGATAAACTCTTTACACTCTTTGCGCTTTTAAATCCAAATATTGCCCCGAAAATTCCTTTAATTCCAGCATTTTTTATGTTTTCTACTCTATTTCTGTATCCGACATCGAGTGAATGATAAGTTGTTTTTACTTGATCCCAGAAACCATACTTACCATCCTTTACTAATGGATCTTTATACTCCATGACTTCCGAGTATAGTTCCTCAAACTCGCTACCAACTTCACTGCTATTTTCATTATCTTGGCCATCTCCATTGCCGTCTTGATTACTCTGCTCGGAACTTTCATCGGTGCTCTGACCCAAATGCCCACTAGGATCAGTATATTTGAGCGGGTTATTTAGTGTATACGCATATCTATCAAACGCTTGCGAATTGTACAAGCCCGGCACTATCGTATCCGCACTGGCAAACCGTCCGATGATCGGATCATACAATCTTGCATCATAGTTGTACAACCCGGATTCTTTGTCCAGTTCCTGGTCGGTGAACTGGTAGCTGCTTGACGAAATGCCCGCCCCTTCTCCGCGTTTGCCGCCAAAGGGCATGTAGCGGCTTTTTTCCTTCAGTTTGCCGCTGGCGTCGGTGATTACGCTGGAACTGCCAAGGTGATCTTTGTGAAAATAGTTTACATT
>JAAERL010001215.1 GCA_024230435.1 Desulfobacteraceae bacterium | reverse complement strand
TAGTGCTGATAGTGAGCAAGCGTCCTTGTCAAGCCAAAAGGCTTTAAGTACATGCGGTTAGAGCACTGGGCATTGGCACTTTAGTTGACGTAAGGTAAGGTAATATAATCAAGTGGTAGTTCCTTATCACATTTTACTTACGTACAGTAGTAGCTTTGTCGAATTTATCCCATTTCATGAACCTCTTGCATTTTCACCTTTCTTCCTACTCTAGATTTTAACATATCCGTTTTTAAATTATTCCTCTTTTTCGTCCAATTTTTCAAATCATCAAAAGACTTCTATCACGCCAACCATTGAAGATATGGTAATTCCCTTCAATGCAAAGGTCCCTAACACCTAGGAGCAGGTCTGGGTCAAAGGAATATGCAAAATATGACCGTTAACACATGCGTTTTTGAAATACTGTGTTTTTTCGTCCAATTTTGCGAAGCCTCATCTTTTGCCTTCCAAATGCCCAAGATAATCATTTCTTCAGCAATCCAATATGCCATAGTAATACAGAAGTATCAAATGAGCACATTCCGACCATTCTGATTGTCTAAAATGCACCACAAACGGAGATATGAACCTCCAAAGCTAGGCCATTTTAACCCAAGTCACCAAAAGAATTCTATCGCATCAACGGCTCTATTTCACCAAAATTTCTTTCGCGCCAAAGCTTCCTGATACCTACCGGTAGGAGCAGGCCCGGTTC
>JAAERL010001214.1 GCA_024230435.1 Desulfobacteraceae bacterium | reverse complement strand
TAATCAAAATCGACTCTGTTTGCATTCTTGCGCAGAGTTTGGTGGTAAGTTTGTGCTTGTCTACTTTCATCAATTTTGTTCCAGTCGTCAAGATAGGGAATGTCGAATAACATGTCCCATCCAAAAATCGCTGCTCCTGGTGATGACTTTAGCACGGTATGGTAGGTTGTACGAATTGCCCATGCTGCATTATCGATAAAATCGCTAACTGATTCTGTGTTTACTGAGTCGGCCATATCTAACTCAGATGTGCGTATGTAGCATGTTTCCAAAAACTTGATGTACGTGCTCTAGGACAAATTTTGCTTTCGGATTCTTAATTGTGGTTGGCTTTTTCTCTACATTGTACCTTTCTATTAGTTGGTGGAAGTACAATTTAAACTCAGTGCCATTGTCAAAAACAACCTGTTTGCAATGCGGGTACCTACAAAACCACGATTTATTGACCAACCTTGCAATTTGCTGAGATGTTTTGTCAAAATACTCTGCTGAGACAGTCAAATCGCTGGTATCTGAACCAGGTTTGTCTACAACAGGCAATTCTACTATTTTGAACCAGTTAGTTGCTGGGTCCATCATAGTGAGACACATAAAATCAACTTCAGAACCATCTTTCCCTTTAAGCACATATGGGCCGATTAAATCAACACAAAGGAC
>JAAERL010001213.1 GCA_024230435.1 Desulfobacteraceae bacterium | reverse complement strand
ATTTGGACTTGGTGATGTGTAAATTGTGTGTTTTGAAGGTTTTTTGCGTTTAAAAAAGTGCTAAACTAGCCTATTTTCAGTTTTAAGTGATGCAAATCTTGCCACCAAGCTCCTGCCTTTTGCTTTGCAACATTCCAAAGGTTTTTTTTAACAGCTCTGTTGACGTGGATGCATCCCCTCCTCCAATGTCATCTTTGTTCCATTTGACCACCACTTTTATTTCCTTGTCATTCCTCTTGACAACTTTGTCCACAGTTCCCCTGCACCATATTAATTTTTGCTCACCCAGTTCATGGTAATCAAACAATTTTTCGAGTTTGTATCCCTTTCTCAATTTCTCTCCTGGCCAATTCACTTCATTGAGATATTCAAACTGGTCATAAACTCCCTTTTCTTCCTCTTTCTGTCGCTCTTTCAGGGTTTCCAGCTTCATCTCATTTTCCATTTCCTGACGCTGGCTGTAATAGTTTTTCAAGTCGCTGGATTCGGTGCTGAATTGAACTCTCTCTTTCAGCTTTGGCAGGTTGATTGGGGCATCCTCGTCAGCATGTTTGGTCTTGCTTAAGGGAATGACAACATCCACCAAATGCTTCAAAAGATCTTCAGCCGTGTAGGTGTAACCATATTTTGACCACAGGTGATACGCCTCCACCCAACCTAGCCCAAGATAGCAGATGAGAATCTGCTCTTTTACATATTTCAGATTTTGTGTTTTGTTGGGTAGCTTGGCGAACTCCTCCAACTGT
>JAAERL010001212.1 GCA_024230435.1 Desulfobacteraceae bacterium | reverse complement strand
GTCTTAGGAATAGAATTAACCTAACCGTAGTCCGTGATTTTAGATACTTTAGTGTCTAAAATCAATAATACCATGTTTTCGTCAAAGCACAATATTTTTTTATACCCTTTTGAGTATAATTCGATTCTTTCAACTGAAGTACTTGCCAAAACGTCGCTGTGGACCCTTGCCGCATTCAGGAATCAATACAAAGGAGCTGACTATGTGTCTGAAACAACCCGTGATTTCTAGAATCTATCTTTAGGTCCCTTCTATTGAGCCCCATCCAGAACGCCAATCCAGCTTGCTTCGGCGAGGCCCAGCACGCCACTTCCTCTCGTACGTTCTACACAGTAGGGTCCATCTTACAGGCTTCTTTTGTGTTCGTACTTTTTCGTACTAAGTAAATTTGTTTTTTTAAGATACAATGCATAAAAACTGGTATTTTCAACTTTTACATTAAACAATTTACTAAAACTGCTTGTATTTTTTCGTGAAATCCCAGTCCTGAAAGAACTTCATTAGTCCTAGAAAATTGTTGCGACAGTCGACGACGAATAGAAAAAAATGCAATAAAGGTTACGTTGCGGGCGTCGAACATTTAAGAAAGAGGGCATACCCGATATTTATTTTAT
>JAAERL010001211.1 GCA_024230435.1 Desulfobacteraceae bacterium | reverse complement strand
GATTTTTTTTCGTATTCAAGGCGCGCCAAAGTTTTGCTGATCAGTTTGCATACTTAACGTATTCGCACCTTTGGCATAACGCACAAGACGGGAAAAAAGACATACAAGATGGTATATTCTTTAACTGCAAATCGCCTTAGAGTCTTGGAAGTTGTCAAATCGGCCATTTCGCCAATGAATATTAACAGGCTCCAATACCCTAAACAAAAAAAACACTATGCCTCAAAAATCAATTGACGAATTAGATCCGGTCACTAATCAAATGCGCAAAGATGCAATGGAGATCTTTCAATCCGGCCTGAAAGCGGTATCGGCATTTGATGCCGTCGGCCGCCATTTGCGCCGGACAAATGAAAAATTATATATTGCAGATAAGGTCTTTGACTTGCGGCACGTTAACCGAATCATTGTCATCGGCGCAGGAAAAGCCACAGCAGCAATGGCTCAGGCAGTGGAACAGATCCTCGGAAAGCGCATCAGTGACGGGCTAATCAGTGTTAAGTACGGCCACGGTCTGCCATTAAAATACATCCGTACAATTGAAGCAGGTCATCCTATTCCCGATCAAAACGGCATGAAAGCCGCACGTCAAATGCTGGATATGGTCAAAAATACCTCAGCCCATGATCTTGTGCTGGTACTGCTTTCAGGTGGCGGTTCGGCATTGATGCCCTTGCCGGTAGAATCTATAACATTAGAGGAAAAACAAACCTTATCAGATCTATTAATTGGATGCGGCGCTACAATTCATCAGATCAATGCCGTGCGCAAACATATCTCCGCAATCAAGGGTGGCAAACTGGCCCAGGCGGTTTTGCCTTCCTCACTGGTGACGCTGATCATTTCGGATGTGGTAGGTGATGACCTCGATGTTATTGCCTCGGGGCCGACCGTGCCGGATCGGTCAACTTACCATCAATGCAGGCAAATCACTGATCATTACAATATTACCAGAGATCTTCCGAAAAGCGTGCAAAAGCATATTGAAAACGGCTTGAAAAAACAATTCCCCGAAACACCCAAGGTTTCTTCAGCAAATTGGTCTCATGTCTCAAATGTTATAATTGCCAATAACTATCAAGCCATATTGGCTGCTTCACAAAAAGCCGGTAAAAAAGGTTACCGGAATT
Organism: Desulfobacteraceae bacterium; assembly: GCA_024230435.1. Taxonomy (GTDB): domain Bacteria; phylum Desulfobacterota; class Desulfobacteria; order Desulfobacterales; family Desulfosarcinaceae; genus UBA2230. The sequence goes on along the minus strand of JAAERL010001211.1, from coordinate 18,460 downwards.
TAATCCTTTCGTCCCGAATTGAAGGTGAAACCCGGATTGTCGCCCAAGTCCATGGCGCCATTGCCCGTGAAGCAGCGACTACCGGCAACCCAGCGCCCCCTCCGCTGTGTCTCTTATCAGGGGGTGAAACAACAGTCACTGTCGGCAATGGCGGCTGTGGCGGGCGTAATCAGGAATTCGCCCTGGCCGCTGCATTGGATATTCAAGGTGTTGAAAAAATAGTCGTTTTAAGCGCCGGAACCGACGGAACCGATGGTCCCACGGATGCGGCCGGCGCCATTGCGGATCATACCACTGTACAACGCTCCCAAAAGGCGGGATTAGAACCTTTCGAGCATTTAAATCATCATAATGCTTATCCGTTTTTCAAAAAGCTGGATGATCTGCTGATCACCGGACCGAGCCAGACTAACGTTATGGATTTACGTATCATTTTAGTTCGTTGATGACTTTTTGAGCATGACATACCAATAAGGATGATAGATGACTCTGACTTTCGAACCCCTCAGACTGGAAAAACAAAACGATTACCTTGATCATTTATCAAAATGCGGTCAAATCGCCTCGGATTACAGTTTCATAAATTTATGGGGCTGGAAAAATGAATACGCTCTGGAATGGGCCTGGAATAACGGCCTGGTCTGGATCAGGCAGCTAAAACCCTTTCCAGCCCTTTGGGCTCCTGTAGGCAATTGGAATACTTTGAATACAATTGACTGTAAAAACCTTATTCCGGCCATAAAAACGGTATCAGACAAGCTGATACGTATCCCCGAGATGTTGATCAAGACCTTGCCAGCGGCATGCAATAATGTAGTTATCAATGAAACCCGCGGACAGTGGGATTACCTTTACCATAGAAAAGATCTGACGCAATTAAAAGGAAATCGATTTCACAAGAAAAAAAACCTGGTAAATCAGTTCAAAAAGAAATATGAATCCGTATTTATACCATTTGGTGAAAAAATGGCCCGTCAGGCCTTGGATATGCAACAAGATTGGTGCTCATGGCGGGATTGTGAAAGCCATGAAACCCTGGCAGCCGAAAATAAGGCCATAAAACAAATTATAAATCATTGGCGGGAACTTAAAGGGATCACCGGCGGCGCATTGCAAGTAAAAAATAAATTGGTGGCTTATACGATCGCTGAAATCATGGCCGGCAACTCACTGGTTATTCATTTTGAAAAAGGTAATCCCGGCTACAAGGGAAGTTACCAAGCCATCAACCAAATCTATCTGGAAAATGCTCCGGAAAAAATCGATAGTGTCAACCGCGAACAAGATTTGGATAACGATGGGTTGCGAAAGGCCAAGCTATCCTATCATCCATTTGATTTTATAAAAAAATACGAAATCCACATATAAAAACAGGAGTTCAATGGATGCAGAACAATCATGTTGAAACCATTACAACCGAGCTAAACTTGAAAAACAGTCAGATTCAGGCTGTTGCGAATCTTCTATCAGAAGGCGGCACTGTTCCCTTCATTGCGCGCTACCGCAAAGAAGCCACCGGAAGTCTGGACGAAACTCAGATTACAGCAATTCGCGACCGGCTCAACCAGCTTGCCGAACTCGACAGCCGGCGCGATACCATATTGAACAGCCTGGAAAAGCATGGTCATTTAACCGATGAGCTAAAGGAAAAAGTCCTGACGGCAGATAACATGTCCGAGTTGGAAGATATTTACCTGCCCTACAAACCCAAGCGCAGAACAAAAGGCACTGTTGCCCGTGAAAAAGGGCTGGAACCGCTAGCGCTATTAATATTGGGTCAGCAGATGGATGATCCTGAAAAAGTGGCCCAAGAATTTATTGACGAAGAAAAAGGCGTAACAACCACTGAGCAAGCCTTAGAAGGCGCCCGCCATATCATTGCGGAAATCGTTAATGAAGATGAAGCGGTGCGCAGCAGCTTACGCGATCTGTTCCGGAAAAAGGCGGTGATTATCAGCAAGGTCATCGAAGGCAAAGAAGTTCAGGGCGCCAAGTACAAGGATTATTTCGATTGGCAGGAACCTGTTTCAAATGTGCCTTCACATCGTTTGCTGGCCATGCGGCGTGGTGAAAAAGAAGATATTCTGAATTTGAGCATTCTGCCCGATGAGCAAGAGGCCGTTAATATTATCGAAAATTTATTCTTGAAAAATTCCGGCGCAGCTACCGGCCAGGTAAAGATGGCTGTTCAAGATAGTTATAAACGCCTTTTATCACGTTCCATGGAAACTGAGCTGCGGATTAACACCAAAGAACAAGCCGATCAGGAGGCAATCACCGTTTTTGCTGAAAACCTGAGAGAACTATTGCTTGCCTCTCCCCTTGGAGCAAAAAGGGTTTTGGGGATCGACCCTGGATTTCGAACCGGCTGCAAAGTGGTATGCCTGGATCGCCAGGGTAAATTGCTGCACAATACAACAATTTATCCACACAGCTCGGATGCACAAAGCCAAAAAGCCGTTCAGAGTGTCCAGGAACTGTCTCAAAAGCACGCTATAGAGGCAATTGCAATTGGTAATGGCACAGCCGGACGCGAAACCGAAACCTTTATCCGTAATATTGGTTTGGATAGCAAAATTCATATTTTGCTGGTCAACGAAAGCGGTGCGTCCATCTATTCGGCTTCGGAAGCCGCCCGCGAGGAATTTCCCGATCATGACCTGACTGTGCGTGGCGCGGTTTCCATTGGCCGCAGATTGATGGACCCGCTGGCCGAGCTGGTAAAGATCGACCCTAAATCCATTGGAGTAGGTCAATATCAGCACGATGTAGATCAAGCGGCCCTGAAAAACTCCTTAGACGATGTTGTGGTCAGCTGCGTTAATGCAGTGGGTGTAGATGTCAACCGCGCCAGCGCTCAGCTGCTCACCTATGTTTCGGGGCTTGGTCCCCAATTGGCCCGGAATATCGTAACTTATCGTGATGAAAACGGACCATTTGAAAATCGGGAGAAACTGAAAAAAATTCCTCGGCTGGGCCCCAAAGCATTTGAACAGGCAGCCGGTTTTTTAAGGATCCCAAATGGTGGAAATCTTTTGGACGCATCAGCCGTGCATCCTGAAAGTTATAGGGTTGTTTATAAGATGGCTGAAGATAAAAACAGCACCATTGCCGATCTGATTGGTAATGCAGACCTTCGAAAACAGATCGAAATCAAAAATTATGTGACTGATACAATTGGTTTGCCGACACTTATGGATATTATGGATGAATTGACCAAACCGGGACGGGACCCGAGAAAATCCTTCGAGGCATTCGCATTTGCAGGTCATGTTTCCGACATAAAGGATCTGGAACCTGGCATGCAACTTCCCGCAATTGTAACCAATGTAACGCGATTCGGCGCTTTCGTGGATGTAGGAGTACATCAAGATGGTCTGGTGCACATAAGCGAGCTGGCGGATCACTACGTTACAGATCCTTCCAAAGTTATAAAAGTAAATCAAAAGGTTAATGTAACCGTACTCGAAGTGGATCTATCGCGTAAACGGATCAGTTTATCCATGCGTACAGGTCAGAAACCGGCTAAAACGGGCAAGACGGATAAAAACCGGCAACAACAGTCTCAACAACAGTCTCAACGCCCCCAGGCGCCCAAAAAGAGCCAACCTAAACACAAAGGCAAGGTAAAAGAGCCCTTTCACAACCCACTTGCCGAAGCTCTGAAAAAACTGAGGAATCTAGGATGATTGCCGTTGTTCAGCGTGTAACTCATAGCCAGGTTTCAGTAGATGATGAAAAAATCGGCAAAATTGAAAAAGGTTTGACTGTTTTTCTGGGTGTCACCCAAAATGACACTGAAAGTGATGCCATATATCTTGCCGAAAAAATCGCCAATTTGCGAATTTTCGAAGATGATGCCGGCAAAATGAATCTGAGCCTGCTTGAAGTTGGCGCCAGCATGCTCGTGGCGCCGCAATTCACATTGCTGGGCGATTGCCGTAAAGGCCGCCGCCCGTCCTTTGCCCAAGCGGCAAAACCTGAAAAGGCCGAATCCTTATATCTTTTTTTCACGGAACATGTCCGTGAATTAGGAATCAAAACCGCTACGGGGCGTTTTCGTGCTCACATGCAAGTGGAGCTTACCAATGACGGCCCGGTGACTTTGATCGTTGAAAGCGCAGGCAATCAAAATTAGGTTCTTGGCAGCTTTAAAAACACCCTTTACAGGCAACTGCCAAGCCCCTCATTTATAATCCAAGTTGATATTTACTCAGCTTGCGGTAAAGGGTGGCTTCACCAATTCCCAGTAGTTGTGCAGCTTTTTTGCGGTGGCCCTCGCATTTTACCAAGGCATTGCGAATCGCCGCAAGCTCGTAGGCCGCCATGCTGTCTGTTCCCAAATCGCTTGCTATAACTTCCGGTGGCGGTTTGATTCGATTGATGGTTTCGGGCAGATCATCGGGCATGATTTCTTCATTTTGCCCGATAGCGATGGTCCTGCGGATAACATTTTCCAATTCACGCACATTACCCGGCCAGTCATATTCATACAGGCAAGCTAAAGCATGCCTGGATATGTTATTGACAGAACACCCTGCGGATTTGAATTGTTTTAAAAAATAACGCACCAATAAGGGGATATCTTCACGCCGATCCCTTAAGGGAGCTACATTAAGGACAACGACATTCAGGCGATAATACAAATCCTGGCGAAACCGGCCTTGCTCGACTTCCTCTTCCAGATTTCGATTTGTGGCTGCCAGAAAACGAACGTCCACTGGATAATTGCGATTGGCCCCAACAGGGCGGACCTCTTTTTCCTGAATGCTGCGCAGCAGCTTGACCTGCATGGGCAAAGATAGTTCACCGACTTCATCCAAAAATAAGGTCCCTTTATCCGCCGTGCGAATCAATCCCTGAGTAGATTCATGAGCGCCGGTAAAAGCTCCTTTGACATGACCGAACAATTCACTGCCTATCACGGTTTCACTAATACCACCGCAATCGACTGGAATAAACGCCTTTTCAGAACGTTTGCTATGATAATGCAGGGCGCAGGCTACCAATTCCTTACCCGTGCCCGTTTCCCCTTGAATAAGAATGGATGCATCCGCCTGGGCGACTTGTAAGATCAGCTTTTTCAAATTTAACATTGAGGTGGAATTTCCAATAAGCTGATCATAGCCAAATTGAAACTGCACTCTTTCCTTAAGGCGTTGATTTTCCTGTTCAAGAGCCCAAATCTTGTAAAGCTGGTTGATCCTGGTGTATATGCTTTCATTTTCAAAAGGTTTTTGCAAAAAATCCACGGCTCCGAGCTGAATAGCTTTCACTGCCTCTTCAACGCCGCCATATCCCGTAAGTATAACCACTTTTATAGCAGGCCACTGTTTCCTAACGTTTTCTAAAAACGTTAAACCATCCATTCTGGCCATTTTAAGATCAACTAAGGCAGCGTCAATATGGTTATTATGAAGCACCTCCAAGCCTGATTCACCACTTTGTGCCGTATAAATGTTATAAGGCGATTTGCGGAATACACGCCGTAACGAAGTCAATATTTCGACTTCATCGTCTACAATAAGCAAGGAAAAAAGACGCTGTTGATGGCTCTGCATTATTTATTATCCTTGAATGTAACCTTACGTTTTTTTATGGATTTAAATCATTATCGGCAGGGATTACCGGACCTTGAAAAATTATTGCGCACGTGTCAAAACAAAACCATCATGTTAGATTGGTCAATCTTGTAAAATCAAACGGTTGCATTTTAATGGCGATTATAAAAAAAATAAAAAAAATTAAATGGATTTTGCTGGCCCTTTTGTTTTTGTGCAACACATCATTGTATGCTCAAAAGTCTCGGCAAACGGATTACCCTGTCCGGACTCACATTGAAAAACAAACTGCTAAACATTTAGGCCCCAATGATTCTCTGATGATTATCGCACCGAATGGACAAATCGTTGCGGCCATACGAGAAAACAAACCGCTGGTGCCGGCCTCTATTATAAAAGTGCTTACCTCGCTGGCCGCCCTGCATTATCTGGGCCCGGAATATCGTTACCGGACAGACTTTTTTTTATCACCGGATAAAGACCTTAAGATCAAAGGCTATGGTGATCCTATGCTTGTATCTGAGCGTCTGGATTTTATAGCACAAAAAATTGCCAAAAAATTGGAAACAGTTCAAAACATCGTTTTAGATGAATCCTATTTTAACCAACCGATTTTGATTCCCGGCAGACATAAATCCCTAGAGCCCTATGATGCCCCCAACGGCGCAATATGTGTCAATTTTAACACCGTTTTATTTAAAAAAAACAGTTACCAATGGGTAAGCGCCGAACCGCAAACCCCTTTATTGCCCTCGGTAATTCCCAAAATAGAGACTTCAGGATTATCCGCGGGGCGCATCACCCTTGCAGGCAGCAATGCAGAAGGCGCCTGCTACGCCGGGGAGTTGATCCGATTTTTTCTCACTCGTTCCGGTGTTTTGGTAAAAGGCGGCATTTGCCTTGGCAGTGTACAGCCACACAAAGACACATTAGTTTTAAGGCATAAATCAGATAAGACGCTCATGGATGTCGTCAACGCTTTGCTGGAATTTTCCAACAATTACATCGCCAACCAATTGTTATTGACCATAGGAGCAAAGGCCTATGGCCCTCCGGCCACAGTTGAAAAAGGAATCAATGCCCTGCGTTATTATTACAGCTCCGAATTAAAGCTGTGCCCGAAAAATTTAGTAGAGGCATCAGGTTTATCACGTGAAAATAAAATTTCCGCACAGGAAATGATGATCATCCTCTCACACTTTGAACGCTATCATTATCTTATGCGCAAGCAGGGACGCCAATGGTATAAAACAGGCACCTTAAAAGGAATTAAAACAAGAGCGGGATACCTGACATCCAAAAATGGGGGATTATACCGGTTTATCGTCATGATAAACACTCCGGAAAAACACTATTATGGGCTAATGAAGGTCATTGAAAAAAATCTTCCCTGAACCGTTCGGCTCAGATACAGGTCAAATTTTTATATCCGAATTTGCGTCAGAAAGGAGGAAATAATCTTAAATTTCCAAATCCTTAAAGTTCAGCCGATTGGCGAAAAAAATATAGCCCATGACAAAAACCATATTGAGCTTAGATTTTTTTCATTTTCAAGTCTTGCCAAAGTTTGCATACTTGCCCCATTCGAAGCTATGGCGCAGCTTAATCAGACGCAAAAAAAAATAAAAACAAGGTCAAATCTGTTAAAATGTTATATTAGTTGATAAAAATCGTCTTAGGTGATTGCCGGAAAAGAATATACCAGATTGAGCTTCGATTTTTTTTCGTATTCAAGGCGCGCCAAAGATTGATGATCAGTTTGCATACTTTACGTATTCGCACCTTTGGCATAACGCACAAGACAGGAAAAAAAGACATACAAGATGGTTATATTCTTTAACAGAAATCGCCTTAGGTGATTGGCCATGGGCTGCTGGTAATATGGGCGTAGGCGCTGTGATTATGGATGGATTCGAAATTTTCGGCGCTGACGCAAAACCAGATGATGTTATCATCCTGGGCTATCCGGCTTGCAACATCGCGGACGATATCTTCCACAAATTTTGGATTGTTGTAGCTTTTCTCAGTCACATGCTTTTCATCTACCCGTTTCAATACTGAAAACACCTCACAGGAAGCGCACTCTTCCACAAGTTCAATCATATCTTCAAGCCAGATGAATTTTTTAAAACGTGTTTGCAGTTTTACTTCACCGCGTTGATTATGAGCGCCGACTTCAGAAATCTCCTTGGAGCAGGGGCACACGGATGAAATAGGAACATTGACTTCGCTTATAAGATCAATTTCATCGTTAGAGTTACTTGAACCCGTTATTTTGCAGACATAATCCATAAGCCCTGGCGCATTGCTGGCCGGAGCATATTTTTCTACAAAATAGGGAAATTCAATTTCGATGTGAGCTGATGCCGCATCTAAAAATCTTTTCATCTGTGCAAGTAAGGTAGAAAATTTTTTTAGACAAACGTCTTCCCGGATCAAATGCAGCATCTCCACAAAACGGCTCATATGTGTTCCTTTATAATCGTGGGGCAGGTCCACATACATATTAATAGTGGCTACCGTGGATTGATGGCCGTCCCTTCGATCACGCACAGTGACAGGGTATCGCAGATTTTTAATACCGACTTTATCAATTGGAATATTACGGGTATCGCGCTGATTTTGAACGTCTTTCATAATCTTTTACAGTATCTGCTATGGATTATAGTAAATATTCGGGCTTAACATGCCGCATCGCTCTGAAAATGTTGCCCCGAATTTTTTTATTCTTGTGATATAAATCTTGCAGCATATTTTTAATTTCTGCCCGCTTTGACTGATTTGCACTAGGACACGGATTGTCTTCAATGGGCCATTTCATATCACAGGAAAAGCGTTTAATCGATTCTTCATCTGCAAACACTAGCGGACGAATGATCGTAAAGGCGCCTTTAAAAAAACGTTGTTTAGGCATCATAGTTGATATTTCACCAGAATATAGCATATTCAGGAAAAATGTCTCGATCAGATCGTCTTTGTTGTGCCCAAGAGCCAGTTTTGAGCAACCAAGTTCATCGGCGATTTCAAACAAGCGTTTACGGCGAAGACGCGAACATAAAAAACAGGGATTCTCACGGTTTTCTTCGCTATGAGCCAAGGGACCATGCCCGGTATAATCAATTCGAAGATCCCAACCCATCTTCCGGCAATAGCCTTTCATCGTTTCAGCGGCCTTGCCTCCAAACCCGGGATCTACATGGATAGGCAATAGATCATATCGGACAGGAACTCTTTTTTGCCGTTGCGCCAGCAACCACATCAGCGTCCAGCTGTCTTTGCCGCCTGAAAGCCCCACAGCAATGCGATCACCGTCTTTAATCATCGAATACGCATGTAGCGCCTTACCCAAAACTCTGTTCAGTGCTTTATATGTATAGTTCAACTTTGACAACGGCTTGTCAAAAACAGTTATGATTCCTTATTTTTATCCGAGCTGCGCTGAACCTTACCAGCCGCGATTTCACGCATAGCTACCACAATATCTTCATTTTTTGGAGAACTTACAAGATATTCGGAACCCTCGCGAATCTGACGTACCCTCGCGGCTGCCATATGAACAAGGGTAAATCTGTTCCCCACTCTTTTTAAACAATCTTCAATGGTAATACGAGCCACTTTTTTCTCCTGCTTATTGAGTCTTAAACTTACTCAAGGATTATTAAAGAATCTCAATTAATTCGTAAATTCTTTTGCCCCCTGGAGCTTGCAATACGATTTCATCACCAGGCTTACGGCCCACAATAGCCTTTCCAAGAGGAGATGAGATGGAAATTTTGCCTTCGTTTATATCCGATTCATCGGGTCCAACGAGTTGATATTCAACATTTTCACCGGTTTCAACATTTTCCAGCACTACCCGGCTGGCAAACACGGCCCGATCCCTAGGCAAATCTGCAACATCGATTACATCGGCATTATTCACCTTAAAGTCAAGCTCATCTATACGTGACATAATAAAGGCCTGGCGTTCCTTTGCGGCCGCATACTCTGCATTTTCCGATAAATCGCCATGCGCTCTGGCTTCCTCAATGGCCAAAATAACATTGGGACGTTCAACGGACTTTAAATTTTCCAATTCCTTTTTTAACGCTTCATGTCCTTCGCGCGTAATAGGGATCCTTTCCAATACTTGTTCTCCTTGATTTTTACCGGTAAAACCATATTTTTATCTAACAACTGTTCGAACATCGGCCTATAAATAGCCTCAAACGGCTCTCATTACAGATGAAACACTATTTTTTTTTTAATATTGTTTATAAATGGCTGGTCCGTTGTTCTTTCTCCTGAACCGATTCAGTTTCAGCCTGCCGCCGCTTCAGTTTGTAATGCCTCACACCATTTATAGGGCCGGACATAATATAGATGGAGCCTATCAGAAACACTGCAATGGAAGGCTGTGCGGCAATAAACACAAATACTAAAATCGAGGCAACCAGAGCATTAAAATTCTTGTTTCGAAACAGTTCAGCCTTTTTGAAGCTATAGTAAGGGATGGTGCTGACCATGAGAAAAGACAAAAAGTACAATAATATCAAAAATAAAAAAGGATGCACCATACTTTGAAGATTCAATCGATGGCAAAACAAAACTGTGGCTGCCGTCATGCCTGCACCGGCCGGTATAGGAAGCCCTATAAAATAATTACTGTTAACGCTGCCTGACTGTGTATTGAAACGTGCAAGCCGTAAGGCTCCGCAAATTAAGAATAAAAACGCCGCCAGCCAACCGACTCGGCCCAGGGGATTCAATACCCATAAAAACATCATCAGACCGGGAGCCATGCCAAAAGAGATCAAATCGGCCAGACTGTCGAATTCAACGCCGAATTTACTGGTAGTATGCGTTGCACGGGCAACCTTGCCGTCCAAATTATCAAAAATACCCGCAACAAGAATTGCGTAAGCAGCGGCTACAAAATTACCATTTATTGATGCAATAGCAGCATAAAAGCCGCAAAACATATTCGCAGCGGTAAAAAGATTTGGCAGCAAATAAATGCCCCGTTTGAATTTTTCCTTCTTAAAGCGTTTCCTTTTATTTCGCCTCATGGAAAGCCCCCCGTTTAATATCTTCGGTATTATGAAAATCAAATGAGAACTGAAGATTTGATTCATTTCCGTGACTTAAATAATATCCGATCGGTATGCTTTAAATATAAAGACCCTTAGCTATTTTAGGCCGATGTGTCAATAAAAACCGAATTTTACGCTTAGGCGATTTGTGTTAAATAATATACCATCTTGCATGTCTTTTTTCCCGTCTTGTGTGTTATGCCAAAGGTGCGAATACATTAAGTATGCAAACTTTGGCATGTCTTAAAGACGAAAAAAAATCTAAGCTCAATATGGCATCTGTTAAGATGCTATATTTTTCCGTCAATCGCCTTAACTATATGTTTTATTTAAAAATTTCGAACAAAGCTTATTCAATTCCATCGAACTTATTTTTTTTCAGATTCATTTCCGCATCCGATTTACGTATATAAGCAGGTCCGAAGGTCCGCAAATCGTCTTCTTGACCGTCACGCAATTTATAATACGCCAAACGGGCCAACATTGACGATTTTAAGGTATGTTGGTTGTCTGGAGCCCATCGGGCTTTATCTTTCAATGTTTGTTGAATCAATGGCCTATAATGCTGCGCGCCGTCACCGATAAAAATACACAATTTATCGATATTGTTCAAAACTTCGGTCACCGATCCAACCTGCTCGGGTATCAATTGCATCAATCCTTTTCCATTGTACCGATACAGTGCCCAATATACCTCTTGGCGCCGAGCATCCAGCATAGGACAAATCAGACTATCACCTGCAGCATAGGCCTGATGAGCCAAAATAGCAAGGCTAGATACCCCGGCAATAGGTTTACCGGCAGCCATGGCGAGCCCTTTTACAGTGCTGATGCCGATTCTCAACCCGGTAAAACTGCCCGGCCCTCTGTTCACAGCAAACGCGTCAATATCATCGGCCGCCATCCCCGCCAAAGCCAAAACAGACTCAATTGCGCCCATAAGGCAAGTGGCATGAGTTTGCCGCTTAAACAAGTTCAATTCCACCTGAAGCTGTCCATCAATACTCAGAGCTACGCCGCAAACCTGTGTTGCTGTGTCTACGGCAAGAAGTTTCATTTTATTCATCATCCTTTTGATGCCGTCTTTTCCTTTTTTCCAGCGGTTTTACGCTTTGCGGGCGTTGCCTTTGAACTTGTTTTAATTTTGGGTAAAAGGGAATGATCTAAGACTTCATCCATATTGTGTACGGTCACAAACTTGAGTTTGCGTTTTATAGTAGTTGGAATCTCAACGAGTTCCTTATTGTTTTTAGCGGGAATGATCACTGTTTTAATACCGGCACGCAAAGCTCCAAGGGATTTTTCCTTAAGACCGCCTATGGGCAGAACCCGTCCGCGAAGAGTAATTTCACCGGTCATGGCCACATCTTTATCCACCGGGCGGTTGGTCAGGGCTGAGATAAGCGCCGTTGCCATAGCAATACCGGCGGAAGGCCCGTCTTTTGGAATAGCACCGGCAGGCACATGAATATGAATATCCAGATTATCGAATGATGGCGGTTTGGATTTAAAATTTTCCATATATGACCGGCAATAGCTCAAAGCCGCCCTTGCAGACTCCTGCATTATCTCACCGACCTGGCCGGTAACGATCAAATCACCCTTCCCATGAATCAGACTGGCTTCTACATATAGGGCCTCCCCGCCAGAATGAGTCCAGGCCAGACCAGTAGATAAACCCACCTGGCTGGGCTCCTGGTCCATTTCCGGGTAATATTTAGGCACACCAAGGTATTTTTCTATGGTGCTTCGGGTAATAATATTTTTATTTTTTTTACCCTCGGCAATTTTACGCGCTACCTTTCTGCACAGGGAGGCGATCTCACGTTCCAAATTCCGCAATCCTGCTTCGGAAGTATATTCATTAATCATACGATGGACAGCGCCACCGCTGATGGATATCATTTTGGGTTTGAGTCCGTTTTCTTTCACTTGCCGTGGGATCAGATAATTTTCGGCAATCTGTATTTTTTCGGTTTCGGTGTAACCTGAAATATTGATTACTTCCATCCTGTCAAGCAAAGCCGAAGGTATGGTATCGGTAACATTGGCCGTAAGGATAAACATGACCTGTGAAAGATCGAAAGGCAAATTAAGGTAGTGGTCTGAGAAAGAACCGTTTTGTTCCGGATCCAACGCTTCCAGCAAGGCTGATGAGGGATCGCCCCGGAAATCATCGCCCAGCTTATCGATCTCATCCATCATGAAAACAGGATTATTCGTTCCCGCAGTTTTCAGCCCCTGAATAATCCGTCCCGGCAAGGCTCCGATATAAGTGCGCCGGTGCCCGCGAATTTCAGCTTCATCACGAATTCCTCCCAATGAGATACGGATAAATTTGCGTTTCATTGCTTTAGCAATGGCTTGCCCCAAGGAGGTTTTACCTACCCCTGGAGGACCGGCAAAACATAAAATGGAACCTTTGATTTCCGGATTCAATTTGCGTACGCTCAAATACTCCAAAATTCGCTCTTTGACCTTGTCCAGACCAAAATGATCATTGTCCAAAGTGGCTTTAGCCTTGCGAATATCGAGAACATCCTTGGTATTTTTTCTCCAAGGCAGTTCGGTAAGCCAGTCAAGATAGGTTCGTACGACAGACGATTCAGCGGAATCCGGGTGCATCTGTTCCAGGCGCCGAAGCTGCTTATCCGCCTCTTCAAGGGCTTGTTTCGGCATCCGGGCACGTTTTATACGAGTGCGGTATTCCTCTATTTCCTGGCTTTTTTCATCCAGTTCGCCCAGTTCCTTATGTATAGCGCGCATTTGTTCGCGTAAAAAATAATCGCGTTGGCTTTTTGATATTTCGTCTTTTACATCGGACTGAATCTTGGCCTGCATGGCCGATAGTTCAACCTCTCTGGAAAGCAGATCATGTACTTTTTGCAGCCGGTCAATGGGATCTATCAATTCAATGACTTGCTGGGCTTCCTCTATTTTCAATCGTAGATTGGAGGCCACCAGATCCGCCAATTTGCCGGGTTCATCGATACTATCAAGGATATTGCCCACATCGCCGCTTAATTCTCCACGCAAGGCAAGAATTTTTTCGGAATTCTCGCGTACATTGCGCATCAGGGCAACCACTTCCAAATCGTTGACATCCGGCTCGGACTCATCAAGTATCTCTACCGCCACCTTGAAAAAGGAACGGCGCCCAACATATTTTTTAACCCGCGCTTTGACGAATCCCTGAACAAGGGCCTTTACCCGGCCATCGGGCAATTTAAGCATACGTAAAATTCTGCTTATGGTGCCGACCTCAAATATATCACCAGAGCCCGGATGCTCCATGGCCGAATCTTTCTGAGTCGCGATAAATAGGAACCGGTCCTTAGATACAGCCGTTTCTACCGCCCGTATAGACTTTTCGCGCCCCACAAACAACGGCAACAGCATATCCGTAAAAATCACCACATCCCGTACAGCCAGTAAAGGCAAGGTTGTAGGAATCTCAATATTGCTTATATCTTCTTCAATGACACTAATAAGGTCATCTTTATCCGTTTCTGCCATTACTGATCTAATCCTCCGTATTCATTAGCCGTTTGAGCTGCCACAAACCATTTGAAAGGCTAAAAATTCCGGCTATGGGCCGGAAAAGTGTGTAAATGGCTTAATTTCAGACGCTTCCCTAATCATAATTTCAGGGTATTATTTAAAGGTACAGCCGCAGCCGGCGAATCACCTCTAAGCCGATATGGCATATCCTGCCTTTATTTTTTTTGCACCTTTACATTCAAACAATCAATAAGCTGAAATACTCTCAAAAATATAACTTTTTCCCATCTCCGTGTAAAAGGATATATAGTCAAAATTTCGATGACGGGATAATATAAAACAAAACTCAAATTTTACAACATCAATCTTGATTTTTTAATAAAAGCAACCTACAACAAACAGGCAATAGCGAACAGTAACTCTTACGATAACAGGATGGTACCAATATTGGAAACAGGCATCACGCCTATTTTATTAAAGCTCTTTGTGTTTTTTACCGGTTTATGCATCGGCAGTTTCTTGAATGTATGTATCCACCGTTTACCTTCTGAACTATCTATCATCAAGCCAGCCTCTTGCTGCCCAAAGTGCGGCAATCCCATTCGCTGGTTAGATAATATCCCCATAATCAGTTATATCCTCTTGCGAGGAAGCTGCCGTATATGCCAAACTGCAATTTCAATTCGCTACCCTTTAGTAGAATTCATCAGCGGTCTGTTCGCATTGGCGACTTACCTGCATTTTGGACTGCATATTCATGCCATCATCTATTTTTTATTCATTTGCGGGTTACTCACGATTACCTTTATTGATATTGATCATCAGATCATTCCCGATATCATCAGTTTGCCTGGTATTCCGATTGGTTTTGCGGCCAGTTTCCTCTTACCGAATCTACAATGGACGGAATCGCTGCTGGGACTTTTATTGGGCGGCGGGAGCCTGTATTTATTAGCCATAGGCTACCAATTTATTACCGGCAATGACGGCATGGGGGGAGGTGACATTAAACTGTTAGCTATGATTGGCGCATTCATCGGCTGGAAGGGAGTTTTTTTCACCGTCATGGTGTCATCTTTTATCGGAACTGCAGTTGGTTTGCTACTTATGATCAAATCCCGCAAAGGAATAAAGTTGCGTATACCTTTTGGTCCTTTTTTATCCATTGGAGCAATTTTATATTTATTTTTCGGCCCTCAACTCATTTATTGGTATTTGAATGATTTTATTTAATAACGCCATGAGCAGATTATATAAAAGCGAGGTCTTATAATTGAGGATAGCTTTTTTTTCAGATATCCATTCCAATAACGAAGCCTTTCAAAGAGTACTGGGAGATATTCATGCTCAAAAAGTGGACCAAATGGCCTGCCTGGGTGATTGCATTGGTTACGGCCCGGAACCCGAAAGCGTTATAAAAACAATCCGCCGCCTAAAAGTTCCAACTGTTATTGGAAATCATGAGCTAGCGGCCTGTGATCCGGACCACTTATCCTGGTTTAATCCAATGGCCCGCAAATCATTGAAGAAGAACCTGGCCATGGTATCATCTGAAACAATGGAATATATAAAACAGCTTCCTAAAAACATGGTGATTGGCGATTGTTTCAACGTCCATGGTTTCCCGCCCGACTCAGTGAAAGCCTATCTTTTCCAAAAATCAAAACAAGACATCATAAAAGCTTTAGAATCTATAAAAGAGCGTATCTGTTTCATCGGCCACACACATGACTTGGAAATTATTTCTTATGATGGAAACACGTTGTCTCGAAAAAAACTTAAACAGGGTATAACCGAACTTAACTCGCATAACCACTATATGATAAATGTGGGCAGTGTCGGCCAGCCAAGAGATGGTAATCACGATGCTAAATATATCATTTACAATCAAAAAGCCGGCCAAATAGACGTTCGTTTCATCCCATACGATATCGCCGTCACCATAAAAAAAATCAAAGCCGCAGGTTTGCCTGTACAGCATGCCAACCGCCTGAGATGAATTTATTTTCAAAAGAATAAATCGATGAAAACCATTGGACGATATATTGTACAAGGAATTCTCGGCCGCGGGGCAATGGGCAAGGTGTACAAAGTAAAATTGCCTGTTATTGAAAAAATCGCCGCATTAAAATTGCTCGCGCCAAACCCTTTGCTCGTCAAGCTTCTGGGAATGAACGAATTGAGAGAGCGTTTCATCACTGAAGCACAGACAATGGCCGCTTTAATCCACCCTAACATTGTAAATCTACTCGATTTTGATGAAAACAAGGGACTCCCTTACTATGTTATGGATTTTTTCGCCAATAACCTTGGCGTCATGATCGGTGAAACCTACCGGACAGAGAAACCCTCACGCATTATCGATCTGGACAAAGCCCTGGACTACATGAGACAAACTTTAAAAGGAATAGGTTGCCTTCACGCTGCAGGAGTGATTCATCGAGACATAAAACCTTATAACTTACTAGTAACCTCTTGGGATGAAGTTAAAATTTGTGATTTTGGTTTATCCAGACTGCGGGGAGAAGTTCATCGCGGACCTGACAATCTTAAAGTTGGCTCTGCTTACTACACCGCTCCCGAGCAAGAAGATAATCCGGATAAAGCAAAAGCAAATGCCGATCTTTATTCCGTTGGTATCATTTTCTATCGTATGATTACCGGACGATTACCGGAAACGGAATTGTCTGGAGAGCCATACAGTCCGCCCAGTCGGCTAAACACTGACTTGGATGCTCCGTGGGACCAATTCATTGCTAAAGCAATAGCTTCTGATCAAAAAAACAGATACCCTGACGCACACACGATGCTGTCTGATTTGGACCGGCTTAAACAGCATTGGCAAAATCAAAAACAAAAGATATGCAGCATGCATGAAAGTCAGTATACAGCAAAAGAAAATTATGATATTTGCCCATTGCGTTCCAAACCAGTAAAAATTCCGCCCTCAAAAGCACCAGAACTATTTAAAACCGATCATCTTTGGCGGCCCAAGACCTATGTTACAAACCAATTCAGTGCAGATACTCAAAACATCGTAAAAGACAATGCGACAGGGCTGATATGGCAACAGTCTGGCAGCAGTTTTCCAGACTCTTTTCAAAAAGCCAACATGTATATTAAAAAGCTGAATCACCTATCATTTGAAGGCTTAAACCACTGGCGGCTGCCCACCATTAATGAACTTATGTCGTTGCTGCGCCCCGCCCAAGGCCTGGAACTATGTATTGAACCTGTCTTTAATAATTTGCAGCGATGGTTATGGAGTTCAGACAGACGGTCTTTTACAATTGCCTACTATGTAGATATTGAATTAGGATTTGTGGCTTGGCAGGATTTTAGCGCACCATTCTATGTAAGGGCAGTTTGCCCGGTGTAGTAATTTTTTAACTGGTTGCAAATTTTTCGATTCAAAAAAGGCCGATTGTCGATTGCGGATCATCACTTGTTTGTAAGTAGTATTTTCTGAGCACTCAATTTAGGCGATTGGCGGAAAAGAATATACCAGATTGAGCTTCGATTTTTTTTCGTATTCAAGGCGCGCCAAAGTTTTTCTGATCAGTTTGCATACTTAACGTATTCGCACCTTTGGCATAACGCACAAGACGGGAAAAAAGACATACAAGATGGTATATTCTTTAACGGCAAATCGCCTTAGATATCAGGGACTCTTATTTTTTGGCACCTATTTTATAAAATTGTCCGAACCATTGATAGATAATACGTCGGATGGAAAAACTTGCAACCAGTTAAACAAAAAGAGACCATTTAATTCTATAGATTATCTCTGCTGTTCGGGCAATTTTGGATTTAGATATTCTTTAACGGTTCTAAGAATGCCTTCAGGTACGGCCGTTCCCGTATTATACGCTTTGTTATGGCCACCAAGAGCCTCCGTATTTGAATAACCGGGCACAAGGTGACGAAGCCTTTTTATTAGTTGCGGCTTACCAATCTCAATAGCTTTAGTGTACAAATGGTCGTAAACTTTTTCGGAACATCCATTTAAAACAATCTCTTGAATGGAATCCACATCATCGTTGTTTACAAGTCGATATAAATACTCACGGACTTTAAAATTCACATCAATATCAGGATCCGATAGCAGCGCATTTGCAACATCAACATCACCCCTCCTTACTGCCTCATCTATCGGTGCTTGGTCCCATATATTAGCCTTATTCACATCAATTTTAAGATGCGATAACAGCAATTTTACAGCCTCAATGTGGCCATTTTCTGCTGCCTCTAATAGCGGTGTTTCGCCCCAATCATCAGCCTTATTCACATCAATTTTGAGATGCGATAACAGCAATTTTACAGCCT
>JAAERL010001210.1 GCA_024230435.1 Desulfobacteraceae bacterium | reverse complement strand
TCAAAAATCACGTCAGGTGAAATTTCAACGCTGATTATTGCCCACAAAGACAGACTTTGCCGATTCGGGTTCGATTTTTTTGAATATCTGGCTAATCAGAATGGATGTAAGATAGTAGTAGTCAATCAGGAATCTTTATCCTATCAGCAAGAAATGGTGGAAGACCTGATGGCCATTATACATACTTTCAGTTGCAGGCTGTACGGCCTGCGAAAATATAAAAAAGATATAAAAAAAATAATTGAGGTTAGTGGGCAAGCATGAAAGCCACTAGAATTTTGTACAGCAAGAATTTAAACCAGTCAAAATATGATGCGTTGAAACAACAGGCCAAATTACTTGGTCATCTGCGTACACAAATCTGGCAAAAATTCGGCTCTATTTCTGGCGTAGGTATCAAAGACAGGGCTATCCGGGATCTTTGGCTGAAAGAAAAACGAAACTTTGCACCACTGTCCGCCAATGCTTGGAAAGAAACGCTCAGAGATACAATGGCGGACATAACCGCAAACCGGGAAGCAGCGAAGTCAAGGCCAGACGGGCAGTCAGAAGGCGCACATCCGATCAAAAAGAGCAAAAACGCTTATACAGCCTATTGAAATCGGACAAATGGACCGAGGATAACTATTTAACCCGAGTAATGCGAAAATATTGCAAGCGCGGGTATAACCATACGTACAATCAGATCATTGTTCGCTCGGATAATTACACAGTATTTGAAAAAAATGGTAAGGCATGGATATCGGCGCCAAGCCTTGTAAAAGGCAAAAGAATCGCAATCGCCTTAAATATAAAAACAAAAACTATTGGCCTATCCACAGGCTGGTGTTTACCCCGGAGCCTTACCTTGACAAGCTATTAACCCCGGAACCCATCATACTTAATCCAAGCCAATTGATAGAGAATTGTTATTGAGCCTCATCAATGATCCAGCGAGCACCTGATTATCGCCAATCATAATTTTATGATTCTTGGCTCGGGCTTGGCTATTGCCGATCAACTTAATTCGGCAATAGCCCGGAGCACAGTCTGACGGTTGGGGCAAAAAATGGCTGCGCCTGACTGAAGATATATAGTCTTTAACCTTTAATTACACGAGGAAGCAGCATTTGGTGATGAGCGCAAATCGATTTTGGATTTTGATAAACTGCGCCTGCAAAACCCTTCAAGTATTTACGAAGATCTTTATAGTAAACGATTTCATCAACAAATCCTTTTTCAGCGCAATATACAGGACGCGATTTGCTATGGTATTTTTGAACCATTTCGTTCATCTTATCAATGGTTGGTTTCAAAGCGCGTCCAGCGTCTTTTTCTTTCACTAGGCGGCGCGAAAAGCTGGCCGCTGCGGCTGTTTCGCCGTGCATAACATAAATCTCGGTTGTTGCGGTTCCCAAAGTGAAGGCATTATTGCGGTTAGCTACGGGTCCGCCCATAACGTAATGAGCTGCGGCGGTTCCCTTGCGCAACACCACTAGAATCATGGGCACTTCAGTTTGTTCGATAGAATAAATCAAACTTTGCCCAAGCCCCAGTAATTCCGCTTTTTCAGCGATATCTCCCACATCAATACCACTGGTGTCCTGAAACCATATGACGGGAATCCGATCACGGCCGCATAGGGTGACAAATTCGTTCATTTTAATCAGCCCTTGACGGTAGAGTTTGCCTCCTATTCCAGTATAATCGGCATATTCAGGATAATTATCTCCCAGATACCCCTGACGGTTACCGATAACCGCCATAAGAAAGCCATCGATTTTCACCAGACCGGTGTAAATTTCCGGTCCATACCCTGGCCTGAATTCCATGTGTTCACTGCCGTCAACCAGCCTGGCAAGGACTTCATCAAAATTGTACATCTGTTTTTGATTATGAGGAACCAGCCGATAAAGATCCTCTGCTGGGAAAAACGGTTCCGCCGGAGTATCGACCCTGAAAAAACGAGGATTATAGCCCGGCATGTCTTCCATGTAGCTTTTAACTCCGTCTAAAACATCGGTTTCAGTTTCATATTTATAACGGAAAAAACCGGTTTCATCATAATGGGTATCAACGCGGCCAGGTGGCACAGCTTTGAATTGTTTAGCTGCTTTGATGAGCTGCTCGGCGCCATCTTCATCAAAGTAACCTTTTGGAGACATACCACTGAGGATACCCCCGCCGCCTACAGCAATATTACAGTCCTTATGAGCGAATAAAATGGTGGGACTTATGGATTGATAACCGCCGCCTGCCGGATTTGTACCATAAATTGCCGCCAAAATGGGAATACCCATCTGTTGAAGTTCGGCGTGACGAAAAAACGTAGTCCCTCCTCCCCGCCGGCTGGCGTAAAATTTATCCTGATCCGGAAGCTTTACACCCGAACAATTAACCAGCCATACCAAGGGCACATTCAAACGTTTTGAAAGATCTGTAACGCGCAGTATGTTTTCGTATTGTCCGGCCAGCCATGCCCCAGCAAGCACTTTATTGTCAAACCCGATTATTACGGCCCATTTTCCGGATATTTTACCAAGGCCGTTAACAACATTATTTGTTCCTTCAGGATTCTCTTCAGGATTAAAAAGGGTATTCAATGGACACCACGTGCCTTCATCCACTAAATAATCCAGACGCTGAAAAACAGTAAGTTGCCCCCGCGCGTTAATTTTTTCGGTTGGAAAGCCGGCATCTTTGACCTTCCGTACTGCCTCGGCTACTTCGGACTCTACAGTTCTTATTTTGGAAATGTTTTCTTCTGAGCTTTTTATTTGCCCTTCGTTCAACGAGGCGCCAAATCGCTGCATTTTTTTAAAATACGCTCGCATGCAGTCCCCCTATTAGTCATGAAGTTATTTAGAGGCTATTTGGAAAATAGAAAATTTGGCGAAAAAGTGCGAGACCGCGGCCAAAATGTCTCAAATTTGAGATGAATAGTCAGTCTATTTATCAAAATTTGCGTCATTTTTGACCGTTCTCGCGCTTTTGCTGCCGATTTAATAACTCCCAAACAGGCTCTCAGGTTTGATTTTCCACAGGCCATTGTCCAAGTTCTTTAAGAGTTGATCGCAGTGCTTTCAAAGCCAAATTGACGGTTGGTATGCCTGCATAGGTGAAAGTTTGAAAAATTACCTCAGCAATCTGCTGTGGGGTGCACCCTACATTCAGGGCCGCCTTGATATGAAGCCTGAGCTCATCTGTATGGCCGAGCACCGTAAGCACAGATACGGTTACCAACTGCCTTGTGGTATGGGGAATCTTTTCTCGCCCATACATGCGTCCTGTAATGAACAACGACAGTTCCTTACCCAACTCGGGATCAAAGTCCCGCCATAGTTCAAAGGGCTTTTCTTCTTCCACACCATTGAAATAAAACGCTGCAATACGCTTAGTCTTTGATTTAATATCTTCTGTCACTTTTTTTTCCTCATTGCAAAGGACCGGGTAAATTCAAGAATTAACGGTTAGCTTTACGATACCCCAATTGATCCATGGCAACGATCCATTTACAAATGTTCGTTGAGCCTTCTACGATATAATAAGCAGGGGTATCTCGATAAAAACGGGCTACTGGGTATTCGGTAGAGTAACCGTATGCTCCAAGAATGCGCATAGCGTAATTAGCGCATTTATTAACCGTTTCCGCTGCAAAATATTTAGCCATGGCGACATCCAGACCATTATTCAGGTTACCTTGATCCTTTACCCAAGCTGCCTTGTAAACCAGTAGTCTGGCGGCTTCGATTTCAATAGCCATTTGGGCGATCATATCCTGATTCATCTGAAAGCTGCCAATTGGTTTTCCAAACTGTTTACGCTCATTGCAGTATTTGATGGCAACGTCCAAACATGCCTGAGCAACACCAACGGCTCCTGCGGCTGCGGAAAGCCGTGTTTGATTTAAACTGCCAAAAACTATACGCGCGCCGTCTCCTGGTTTTCCTAAAATATTTTCTTTGGGCACTTTGGTGTTGTCTAAGAAAACCTCTCCCGTGGGAGATGAAAAAGAGCCCATTTTTTCCAACCGGGTAGTCTTTACACCATTAAAATTTTTAGGTTCGATCACAAAAGCAGAAAGCCCTTTGCTTCCGGCGGATTTATCCGTGTAGGCATAATAAACCAAAACATCTGCCACATCGGCATTGGAAATCCAGGTTTTGGCTCCGTTGAGCAACCAGTAGTCGCCTTTGTCTTCCGCCGTTGATGTCATGGCCATAACATCCGACCCCGCATCAGACTCCGTGATGCCGAATCCACCCACCAATTCAGCACTGCACAGATCCGGGACATATTTTTTCCTAAGTGCTTCAGTGCCGTGTTTGTAAATAGTGTAAGCGCAGCCTAATACCTGCATATTGATTTGAACCCTTAAAGAGCTGTGAGCACGGGCGATTTCTTCAGTTATAATCATTGCCGCCAGCCAGCCCATATCTTCACCGCCATAGGCTTCAGGAATAACGGTACCGAAAAATCCAAGTTCCCCCATAGGCAAGATGGCCTCTTTGTACGGAAAATAGTGTACATTATCCCACTGATCCGCATTTGGGGCTATTTTTTTGGTAGCGAACTCCCTTACAGCTTTTCGTAACATTTCCAATTCTTTGGACAAGGCGAATTCCATGGCCTTTCCTCCGGTATCTTGTTATTTCAGGTTAAAATCCATATTTGTGTTCCACAATACAAAACAATGTTTTAAAAAAGCTAACAAAAGGGCGCCACCGGGTCAAGGACTTTATACAATTAAAATGATGGTCGAAACTTCAAACTTACCCACCTTATTTACCAACCGGTCGGTAGGCTTGCAACCATTAAATGAATGAATTTGAGTTAATTTTAAAAATTCGGACTATTTTATTGACAAAATGCTATGGCATATGAAACGGATATGTATAACATTATAAAACAATGTATTAATATACAAAACAAAAACTATGAAACAAAAATTAAATTCAGTTGAAAAAGCTCTGCAAATTTTATCGGCGTTCGATGAGGTAAACCCCTGCTGGGGAGTTCGTCAATTAAGCAATCATCTGGAATTCAGTCCGGCGACAGTCCAAAGACTTCTTCAAGCATTGAAATCTTATGGATTTGTAACCCAGAATTCACAAACACGCCAATACCAGCTCGGCAACGTATATTATCAATTCCTGCATACCTTGCAAAGCAGTATGCCCATTACACGGGCAGCCTTGCCTTACATGCAACAACTGTTAGCTAAAACTCAAGAAACCGCACATCTTAACGCGGTTGATGGCAATGAGCGGGTGTGTATCGACACTTTGGAATCCTTGCAACACCTCAAGGCCAGTATGCCTATAGGACACCGCTCGCCGCTTTATGCAGGGGCATCTTCAAAATGTTTGCTGGCTTTTTCCCCGGAAAATTTCATAAAAAATTATCTGGATGAAATAAATATTGTTCCCGTAACGGAAAATACGATTTTAAGCAAAAAAGCTTTATATGAGGAATTAGGCCGAATTCGAATGCAAGGATATACCCAAAGCCTTGGAGAACGCAGCCAGGGTTTGGGATCTTTAAGCGCACCAGTTTTTGACCACCGCGGCAGTCTGTTGGCAGCCCTTAGTCTGGCCATACCTGAAATCCGTTTCAAAAATAAACAGTATCGTCAATTATGCCTTAAAACCCTGCTTGAAACTTCAGACAATCTGTCTCATCTGATGGGCTATCAAGCTAAGTGACCTTTAGGCTCTTGAAAGCCGACGGTTGATCTATTACATCATTCCTGTCCTATTTTCTACCAAACTGCATTTTCCATATTCCACCCTCTCTATCTTTAAAATAAACTTCGTCTTTGCCGATAGAAATCAAAGTATAATCCAATACCTTGTTTCCTTCTCGAACGATATTACTATTAATCACCGCAATACGCCGATCCGCATCCGCTGACCAAGCAATGGCATGTATCCGAAAACGGCTATCACTAAAAAGTTTCGCAAACGGAAATAGTGAAGACTGGTTTTTTACACCAACTTGCTTTCCAAGCTCAGACTCGTACGTATTTTGCGTTGCTTTATATTGATTGATAGCTTCGGTATTTTCTACGTAATTTAAATCAGGAAACGAATTTTTTGAAACATCAGAGTTTTTCTTTTTATCCATATCATGGTTCATTGATAATTCGTTTACTTTATTATTTATCGATTGTTTTTCATCAGGTAGCCGATTATCAACCCATGCATTATCCATTAATTTATTATTGTCACTAATCTTCGGTTCAACTGCATTCAAAGTAGCATCCGCCTTAATGGCCGGCAAAGGTTTATCTGACTTAAAATACACCACCAATGTCACAATTATAGCAAATACCAACAAAGTCAGTGCTACACAGCGAATTGCGATACTTTTCAACCATGAAGACCTAACCATCCGATTGACAACTTGACGTGTATTAAAATCCTTTGACCAATCATATTGGTCGGGCTGCTTGCTGCCTTGATCCTTTTCAAGCTTTTTAAGAGCGTTAAGGATTGTGCTCATGCTCCGGGCCTTTCAAATACATTCAGCTTGGGCACATCATATACTTTTGCCTCGTTAATCAACATAATTTTTGTAAGACTTCCCACTAATCCATCCGTACCTATCTTGTGCCTCTCCTGAAATGCCATTACAGCATTTCTGGTTCCCCCATCATAATTAGAATCATACGTTAAAGGGGCATAGCCAATTTTGCGCAAAAGCGATTTTATGGATAATACCGCATCTTGATGTGCTCCATAGCTTATGATTGCGTCAAATCCAATAATATTTTTCCAAAATAAAAATACTTTCCCTGTCACGTATTGATTAATATCGTCCCAATTCGTTCTAATCGGCTGTTTTAAAAATTTACCGGCAAGAAATACCTTTTTTTCATCCCAGTGAACCATTGCCAGATATACAGGAGTGGGCTGATTAGGTTGCCTCAATTCAATAATTCCAGGCAAGTTAATTTTTTTAACCCTAGACCAATTATTAAAGACCATGTACATCCTCAGGCCATGTACATGGGCAATTGATTGAAAAAAAACGATATCTCTTGTATTACCGGCCAACTGATGAAGGTTTGGCCTGGGTTGTCCCCATAGTTCCAATAAGGTTCCAACAGCATTTATTCGAGAGTTATAGGACTCCAAGGCAACAATTTTCCGGTCTACCACTTTTTTGGGTGATGAGTTGTTAACATGAAAAAGCTTTGCATTTGTTTCCGGGATTAAAGCTTTTTCATTATTACTTTTTACACCATCTGTTTTTTTTAATGGTTGAGGGGGTATTTTAAAGGATTTTTCAACAGAACCTGTTTGACTTTCCAAGTTACCTTGTTCATCTTCAGTGTTATCTACCAATTTTTCTTCTATGGTGCTTACCTTTGAATCAAAGGTAAGATGCATCCCAAAATGTCTGGCCACTAAAAAGCTCACCGTAAAAATTAGAGCTAAAGACAAAGAAGCCCATAGCAATACTTTTGAATTGATATAATTACTTAAATTACCTGATCGACGGTGTGACAGATCATTTAAGGCAGCCTGAACGATAGCAGATGTAACCTTTCTGCGATTGAGGCTAAACGCTGACAATAGAGCTCTTTCAGCAGCAATATTGATAAGGCGGGGAGTACCTTTTGTTTGATGATAAATTTTTCTACAGGCGCCTGAACTAAAAATAGAAACGTCTCTTTGGGCGGCGATATTAACTCGATAATGAATATATCCACCTGTTTCCTTTTGGGTTAATGGAGTAAGATGACAACTAATTGATATTCGTTGTGCGAGTTGCCTAAGCTTATATGAATCCAATTTTTCACTCAACTCTGGTTGTCCCACCAAAATGATTTGTATAAGTTTATTACGAGTCGTTTCCAAATTGGAAAGCATTCTCACCATTTCAAGATTTTCCATTGTCAAATTTTGAGCTTCGTCAATTAGCAGAATAACTTTTTGGTTGGATTCATTTTTTTCGATTAGAAACTCATTTAATTGATCAATTAAGCCATTAATTGAATGCGATTTAATTTCAATTCCGAATTCTTTACAAATCGCTGACAACAAATCAATTGAATTTAATTTTGGATTAAAAATATAAGCGGATTCAGTATTTTCACCTATACGCTCTAAAAAAATCCTGCATAAGGTTGTTTTCCCGGTCCCAACCTCACCGGTGATTACAACGAAACCATCACCTTGATCGGTTGCATAGCTTAAATGGGCTAATGCAATCTCATGGCTCTTACTTAAATAGTGATAGTCTGGATTAGGGACTAATTTAAAAGGTTTTTCCCTGAATCCAAAAAATGCATTATACATGATGACAATTAACCATTTCCGGCTTTTGAACTTCGATTTACCGCAAATCCCTGAACTGGATTTTCCAGATTCGACTTCACAAAAAATTTAACAGTGAGC
Organism: Desulfobacteraceae bacterium; assembly: GCA_024230435.1. Lineage (GTDB taxonomy): Bacteria > Desulfobacterota > Desulfobacteria > Desulfobacterales > Desulfosarcinaceae > UBA2230. The sequence continues at coordinate 15,569 of JAAERL010001210.1, read as the reverse complement.
CTATTTTTTAGTAAGCGAAGGTCAATCCAAATTACCTTATTATTTCGAGACACTTAAACAATATAAAATATTTACACACTATTATTCAGCTTGCCCCGTAACTTAAAAATTAGGCTCATGTTGTGTTTCAGTATCTTGCAATCTCATTTTGGAAAATAATCAATTGATTTTATATTGTTTATGATCAAGGTCTGGTTTTTTGATATATACATTTTTCCACTATAAATTCAATTGGTTATAATATTAAGCCCCGAAATCCAACATTAGCCGAAAATTATTATTACAAAGAATATAATCCCTTGCAAGCCTGCAAAATCAAATACCGCTTGATTGTTTCTCAAAATCTTAGAAGGTGCAAACTTGCTAAGGCGATTGGCGTAAAAAATATAGCATCTTAACAGATACCATATTGGGCTTCGATTTTTTTTTCATCTTCAAGGCATGCCAAAGTTTGCATACTTAACGTATTAGGGCTTTAGCGTAACACAGAAGACGGGAAAAAAGACATGCAAGATGGCATATTATTTAACACAAATCGCCTAAGGGTCGCGAAAAAATTGTTTTGTCCAATTGGCGCAGGATATGGGCTCGTATTCAAGGCGCGCAAAAGACGAGTTGATAGACAAGTCAGTTGGGATAAAACATTTTTTCCGGGGCCCTAAGATGCCTTTACCTTGTATCCGTTTTCAAGATGCGCCAATGAGTAAATATAATTGTCTGACTCATCGGCGTAACAGATAAAAAGGTATCTAAGAACAAGTAAAATTAATTGATTTGCAGCTTCCATAATTCTTTTAAAAGCGCACTGTTAAAGTCTTTTGGTAACATAATAAAAAAACCCCCTTGCCGAATTGACGACAGCGGGGGTTTAATTAAAAGGCTAAAGAGATAATTAAGCTTTATCTTCTTTTGATCCGTTTTTTGTATTTTTTTCTGAAAGTGTTGTTTCGTCATCACTGCTGTCAGATGTATCATCACTATCAGCATCAGCATCACCTTCAACTTGAACAGATTTTTCATCAACAGAAGATTCGCCTTTGCCATCCGGAATGCTTGTATCTTTGTCCTCTAACACCTTAGCTTCAGCGGCTTGATCAATATCTTCCGCTTTTTCCGCTGGCGCGGCTTCCTTTATTTGCGCATCAGTTTTAGTTGTTTCTGCTTTTTTATCAGGGAGTTCTTTTTTCTTTTTATCCTTTTGTTTTTTTTCAACCTCGAATATCAATTCAACCAAGGAAAGCGGAGCTGCATCACCGGCCCGGCGCCCTATTTTTACAATACGTGTATACCCGCCGTTTTTGTTGCCGTATTTTTCAGATGCTTCTTCGAAAAGCTTATGTACGACTTCTTTCTCACGCACAATAGCCATTGCCTGCCTGCGTGCATGCAAGTCTCCGCGCTTTGCCAAAGTAATGATATGGTCCGCCCATCGCCGCAGCTCTTTTGCCTTCGCATCTGTTGTACGAATACGATCGTGTTTAAACAAGGAAGTTACCATATTGCGAAACATGGCCTGTCGATGGCTGGTTGTACGATTTAGCTTAACGCCTGTTTTTCTGTGTCTCATGAGAAATAACTACTCCTCTTTTTCTTGCTCTTCTTCAACCTGATCTTCCTCGGGCGGTACAAAACCTTCCAATTTAGTGCCTAACGATAAACCCATTTCAGCAAGCACCTCTTTGATTTCATTCAAAGATTTCCGTCCGAAATTCTTGGTCTTAAGCATTTCGTTTTCCGTTTTCTGAACAAGTTCGTATATCTTATTTATTTCGGCATTTTTCAAACAATTGGCACTGCGCACCGAGAGTTCCAGTTCGTCAACACTGCGATAAAGATTATCGTTAAAGTCCTTACTTTCTTCCTTGCCTGCAGCTTGAGCCAGTGAAGGTTCAGCTTCTTCATCGAAGTTAATAAAAAGCGACATTTGTTCTTTAAATATTTTCGCAGCGTATGCAACCGCCTCTTCAGGAGTAAGGCTACCATCGGTCCAAACTTCAAGCGTTAATTTATCATAATCTGTTCTTTGACCGACTCGAGCGTTTCCAACAACATAATTTACACGTTTTACTGGCGAAAAAATAGCATCTATGGGAATGGTTCCGATGGCGGCTTCTTCATCTTTGTTCGCTTCGGATAACGCATAGCCTTTACCGACCTTTACGGTCATTTCCATATTCAATTCGCCTTCACCGGATAAATTGCCAATTAGCAAATCAGGGTTAAGCACTTCCACAGCACCATCGGGGCTATCGAAATCACCAGCTCTTACAACGCCTTCTCCAGACACCTTACAATTAATTATTCTGGAATTGGTGTCTTTTGTCTTCAATCTAACCTGTTTGAGATTCAATATAATTTCAGAGACGTCTTCCAGCACCCCTGGTATAACGCTAAACTCATGTTGTACCGAATCTATTTTGACTGCCGTAATTGCAGCTCCATGCAAAGAAGACAGGATGATACGTCTTAATGAATTCCCTAATGTTGTACCATAACCTCTTTCTAAAGGTTCACATACGAACTTGCCGTAAGTCTTCGTACTTGTGACTTGAACCTTCTCCGGCATTATCATTTCCTGCCAGTTCATATGCATAAGTTCATTCGATAGCATACTGCCTCTCCAAACCTTAGGAATTATTAAAGTGAAAGCTTTTAACATAACAAGCTTTCACATAAATTGTAGAACTACTATTTTGAATAAAGCTCCACAATAAGCTGCTCTTGCATTGGAATAGTCAAATCATCACGCACAGGGAAGGATCTTACAATGCCTTTCATTTGCTCTTTTTCAAAATCAAGCCATTGCGGAACGCCCCGTCTGACAACAGTTTCAAGTGAATCACTAACAGCTTGAACTTTTTTGCTTTTTTCAGCAATAGTGACTTCATCACCAATTTTTATAAGATAGGATGGGATATTCACTTTTTTACCATTTACCATAAAATGGCTATGCCTAACAAAATGTCGTCCCTGAGTACGCGAGTTTACGAATCCCAGTCGATAAACAACGTTATCCAGTCTTCTCTCAAGCAAAACCAGCAGATTAGTACCAGTAATACCTTTTTGTCTGTCGGCTTTCTCGAAAAACAAATGAAACTGTTTTTCTGAAAGACCATACATTCTTTTTACTTTTTGTTTTTCTCTTAACTGGATACCATAATCCGAAGTCTTCCCGCGTCTGCGCTGACCGTGCTCACCGGGTGCATAGCTGCGACGGTCGAAAGCACATCTATCGCTGTAGCATCGATCTCCTTTTAGGAACAGCTTCATATTTTCTCTTCGGCATATTCTACAAACCGAACCTGTATATCTTGCCAATTTTGCCTCCTTTTGCGGCGCGCCTTTCTGTCATTTATTGGTCTGGAAGCGACATGATCTTATTTTGACCTAAGCGCATTTAACCATTTTTAGGGATACTGATACTACACCCTTCTACGCTTTGGCGGACGACACCCATTATGAGGAATCGGAGTTACGTCCTTTATCAATGATACATTAAAACCGGTAGCTTGCAATGCACGCAATGCTGATTCTCTGCCTGATCCTGGTCCTTTGACATAAACTTCAACGCTACGCATTCCATGCTCTGCGGCTTTTTTAGCAGCATCCTCAGCAACCTGTTGCGCTGCAAAAGGGGTGCTTTTTCTTGAACCCTTAAACCCCATAACCCCTGCGCTTGACCAGGAAATCACATTACCAGCAGTATCCGTGATCGTAACAATAGTGTTGTTAAAGGTTGATTGAATATGCACAACGCCATTAGCGATATTCTTTTTTTCCTTCTTCTTAGTGCGAGTTTTTCGTGGCATCTTAAAAATCCCTTAACGAATTCATTTCAAAATTACTTTTTGGCAGCGCCTTTTTTCTTAACAGCCTGCCTTTTCGGCCCTTTCCGGGTTCTGGCATTTGTAGAAGTCCGCTGTCCATTTACCGGCAATCCTCTGCGATGACGTAACCCACGATAACATCCAAGGTCCATAAGCCGTTTAATATTCATTGAAATCTCGGTACGTAACTCACCTTCTACTTTACACTCATTATCGATTGCTTTACGGATATTGTTTACTTCCGTATCCGTCAAATCGTCTGTAAGTGTTCCAGGATCAATATTAAGCTGCGATAAAAGTTTGTTAGATCGTGATCTACCAATTCCGTAAATATAGGTAAGACCGATTTCAATTCTTTTGCGCCTTGGTAAATCTACACCAGCAATACGTGCCAAAGCTATTCCTCCTCTAAAAAATGGCTTAACCTTGTCTTTGTTTATGGCGTTTGTTACTACAAATCACTCTAACAACGCCTTTTCGTTTTATAATTTTACATTTACTGCAAATTTTTTTGACCGATGCTCTGACCTTCATTTGCTAAGCTCCTCTGTGATCATCCACCCTATGCGGATTCCTTTTGCACTTGCTTTTCTTTAACTAAGCTAAGCTTTAACATCCCGCTATTTTGACCTGTAGGTTATGCGACCGCGGCTTAAATCATAGGGTGACAACTCCACAGTTACCTTATCGCCGGGTAAAATTTTAATGAAGTGCATCCTCATTTTTCCGCTGATATGCGCCAATACCTGATGTTTATTTTCAAGCTCGACCTTAAACATCGCGTTAGGTAGCGTTTCAAGAACCCTTCCTTCAACCCTTATCGGTTCTTCCTTAGCCATACCTTCCCCCTGCTGTTTCTGCAGTAAAATAACAATTATTATAATCTGGTCTCATCATACCTAGCGCCGTCCTTTAATACCGCCCTTTTTCAAAAACCCTTCATAGTGTCTTGTCAGCATGTGAGATTCCATCTGCGCCATCGTATCAATAGCAACACCAACGACAATAAGCAAAGCAGTACCACCAAAGTAAAATGGTACATTTAATTGACTAATTAGCATAGTTGGCAAAACACACACTGTAGAAATATAAATGGCGCCACCTAAAGTAATTCTTGTTAAAACACGATCAATGTATTCGGCGGTGCGCTTTCCTGGCCTAATGCCTGGAATAAAACCACCGTGTTTTTTCATGTTATCTGCAACATCAACAGGATTAAATGTTACAGCGGTATAAAAATAACAAAAAAATACAATAAATCCTACGAACAATGCATTGTAGGCTACTCCACCAACCTGAAGGTATTCCGCTACGCTTTTCAACCACTCGATGTTAGCAAACTGAGCAATAGTTGCCGGGAACATGATTATCGAAGAGGCGAAAATTGGCGGAATAACTCCAGATGAATTTATCTTTAAGGGAAGATGAGTACTCTGCCCGCCGTACATACGTCGTCCCACTACACGTTTTGCATACTGTACTGGTATACGGCGTTGACCTTGTTCAAAAAATATTATTATTCCAATGACACCCGCCATAAAAATGATCAGCAGTAACAATATAAATACACTCATTTCGTCCTGTTTGATCAGTCTTATCGTGTTACCGGCCGCGCTTGGAAATCTGGCAACGATTCCGGCAAAAATTATCAAAGAAATCCCATTGCCGATTCCGCGTTCAGTTATCTGTTCACCCAGCCACATAATAAAGGCGGTTCCGGCCGTAAGTGTGATTACTGTCATGATACGGAAATCCCAACCTCCATCGAAAACAACTTGTGTTCCAGCTGGAGATCTCATTCCCTCAAGACCAGCGGCAATCATAAACCCCTGAATGATACTCAAAACCACTGTTCCGTATCGTGTGTATTGAGTAATTTTCTTGCGCCCTTGCTCCCCTTCTTTTTTTAATTGTTCTAAATGAGGAATAACGACGGTCAATAATTGTAAAATAATCGATGCGCTAATATATGGCATAATTCCCAGAGCGAATACTGACAGCTGCTCAAGGGCTCCTCCAGTAAACATATTGAACACACCGAATATCGTATTTTGCATAGAATCAAAATATGATTTCAAGGCTACTGCGTCAATTCCTGGTGTAGGAACGTGAACCCCAATTCGGTATACGCAAAGCAGGGCTGCCGTATAAAATAGCCTTTTCCTTAATTCCGGGATTTTAAATATATTGCCGAATCCACTTCCGACCATAATTAGATCACCTCTACGGTGCCTCCTGCCGCCTTTATTTTTTCTTCGGCGCTATTGCTAACGGCATTTAGTTTTATTGTCAACGGAATAGAAATTTCTCCCTTACCGAGCAATTTTATGCTATCGCGTCGACCTTTAATCAATCCGTTGCGTACCAAAGTGGCTTCGTCAATAGTCGATCCGCTCTCAAACCTTTCAAGATCGCATATATTCAGAATAGCTACTTCTTTCTTAAACTTATTAGTAAACCCTCTTTTGGGCAATCTTCTGTGCAAAGGCATTTGGCCGCCTTCAAAACCGGGACGAACACCTCCTCCCGAACGAGCATTATGACCTTTGTTTCCACGGCCTGCTGTTTTGCCCCATCCGGAACCAACACCTCTTCCAAGCCGTTTACGATTCTTTGTTGATCCTTTAGCGGGTTTAAGTTCATGAAGTTTCATGTATTGATCTCCTCAGTCCTCACCAGATGAGAAACCTTATGAATCATGCCCCTTATGGCTGAAGTGTCTTCCAGTTGAACTGTTTTGTTCAGTTTGGTCAACCCCATCCCTCTAAGTACTTTTCTATGCTTTTCAGGGCGTCCAATCATACTTTTAATGAGAGTAATATTTATTTTAGCGGCCATTAGAATTATCCTTGCTGCAATTCTTCAATCTGCAACCCTCTTCTATTTGCAACTTTTTCAGCACTTTGAAGCCTTTTAAGGCCTTCTATAGTTGCTTTTACAACGTTATGAGGATTATTGGTTCCCATGCACTTGGTTAATATATTTTGCACGCCTACCGCTTCGAGAACGGCACGCACGGCCCCACCAGCGATTACTCCAGTACCCTCCGAGGCAGGTTTTAATAAAACGCGTCCTGCTCCGAATTTGCCGATTACGCTATAGGGGATGGTGCCTTCCTTTAAAGGTACGCTGACCATGCTTTTCTTAGCTTTTTCAACGCCCTTGCGTATGGCCTCAGGAACTTCTCCAGCTTTTCCAAGACCTGCTCCCACATTGCCCTGTCCGTCTCCAACGACTACAATAGCACTGAAACTAAAGCGCCGGCCACCTTTTACCACTTTAGCAACGCGGCTGATATGGACTACTTTGTCAATAAATTGGATTTCATCAACCTTCTGTTTATACAAGGGCTTGCCTCCTTCTAATACTTGCACGGTTGAGCTTAAAAATTCAAACCAGCTTCACGCGCACCATCTGTGAGTGCTTTGACTCGGCCATGATACAGGAACCCGTTCCGATCAAAAACGACCTGTTTAATTCCCTTAGCCATAGCCCTTTGGGCTACAATTTTACCAACATATACAGCTGCGGCACACTTACTATCAAATTTTTGTTGCCCTTTAATCTCACCGTCCAGCGTTGATGCGGATACAATTGTAGCTCCTGCTATGTCATCAATAATCTGTGCGTAAACGTTTCTGGTGCTTCGAAATACGCTCAGCCTTGGCTTAGTCGATGTACCTTTAATTTTTTTCCTAATTCGAGCTTTTCTCTTTAATCGGGCAAGTTCTCTTGGATTTGTCGAACTCATAATTACCCCATTTCTATCATTAAATTTCAGACTTTAGTATACAGCTTTAGCGGTGCGCTTATTTTCACTTCAAGCAATACGGCTTTACTTTGTGCCAGTTTTTCCAGCTTTACGTTGAATGTACTCTTCAGCGTATTTTACACCCTTTCCTTTATAAGGCTCTGGTGGTCTAAGCTGCCGTATACGGGCGGCGGTTTGTCCTAAAAGCTGTTTGTCAATTCCCGTCAATGTTACAACATTATTTTTTTCAACGGTAGCATTAATGCCTTCCGGTAATTTAAAATCTATAGGATGCGAGTATCCTAAAGAAAATTGAACACTTTTACCTTTGGCTTCAGCCCTGTACCCGATACCGTGAATCTCAAGAACACGCTTGAATCCATCGCTGACACCCAAAACCATATTATTAATCAAGCTTCGGGTCATTCCCTGTAACGCCCTGGTTTTCCGATCCGAATTCTGAATAACGACATTGATCCGATTTTCGGTAATATCAAGATCAACAACCGGATGTATCTCCTGTGTAAGACTGCCATTTTTTCCCTGAACAGTCAGAATTCCATCCTTTAACGTTATCTTCGTTTTTTCTGGTATTTGAATCGGCTTTTTTCCTACTCGCGACATCTTTTACACCTCAGTATGTGTTTACCGGCAAGCGGAATTATTTTCCTCTGCACATCCAGATAAGAATTCGGCCTCTTGCCAGTTGCCAGTAATATTTATTAGAAAATGTTACACAAAATTTCTCCACCAACATTCTCTTTTCTGGCCAACTTATCTGTAATGAGTCCTTTAGAAGTTGTTAAAATAGCGATGCCCATCCCGTTATAAACCGGTTTTATGTCTTTAGCTCTAACATAGACACGCTTTGAAGGCTTACTAACGCGATTCATTTCCATAATAACATGCGATTGGTCATCGCCATATTTTAAATAAACTCGCAGAATCCCCTGTTTCTTGTCCTGGATGAATTTATAGTTGCGAATAAATCCTTCGCTTTTCATCACTTTTGCAATTTCTATTTTTGTTTTCGATGCGGGAATATCCGCGCTACTAAATTTGGCTTTGCCAGCGTTTCTTATCCGGGTTAGCATATCGGCAATGGGATCTGTTAATGCCATTTTAGTCTCCATTTTATCAAATAATTATACACTTTTCGCCCTTACCGGTATTTGGGGCACAGTATTTTTTTACCAGCTTGACTTAGTCACTCCAGGAAGTTTTCCCTGAGATGCCATATTCCGAAAGCAAATGCGGCATATACCTACTTTTCTAATAAATCCTCTTGGCCGTCCACACAGCGGGCAACGATTATATGCCCTTACTGAAAACTTTGGCTTACGTTGCGCTTTTATTCTTAAAGATATCTTAGCCAAACCTACCTCCTTTGGAGTTCACTATTTTCGGAAGGGCATTCCCATCAAGGTTAACAATTCTCGTCCTTCTGAATCCGTTTTTGCTGTCGTAATGATAGAGATATTCATTCCTTTTATCTTATCTATCTTATCGTAGTCTACCTCTGGGAAAATTATCTGCTCTTTGATTCCTAAGGAATAATTACCATTACCATCGAATGCTTTTGCGGAGATGCCACGAAAGTCACGGACACGTGGTAAAGCGACATTCACAAGTTTATTATAAAAATCCATCATGCGTCTACGCCGCAATGTCACCATACAGCCGATCGGCATACCTGCTCTAAGCTTAAAAGCAGCAATGGACTTTCTTGCCCTCGTAATAACAGGCCTTTGTCCCGCTATGTTCGTAAGTTCTTCCACAGCGGAATCTAAAATTTTAATATTTTGAATTGCTTCACCCAACCCCATATTCAAAACGATTTTATCCAGCTTGGGAATTTGATGAACATTCTGATAATTAAATTCGTCCCTGAGCTTTGGTACGACTTGCTCGTTATAATATGTTTGAACCTGACTCATTCCAATCCTCCGCTTAAGCTAGACCGCAATCACGGCGATTATGCATCGATTTGCTCATCGCACTTACGGCATACACGCGTCTTTTTTCCATCATCTAGCTTTAGCATCTTGATCCGTACCGGTTTGATGCATTTATTACACATCAACATCACATTGGAAAAATGGATCGGCGCCTCAGTTTCAATGATACCACCCTGCCGATTTTGGGCTGTAGGTTTGGTATGCCGCTTAATAATATTAATATTCTCTACCAAAACACGCCCTTTATCACGATCGACTTTGATAACCTTGCCTATCTTCCCGCTGTCTTTCCCGGTGATAATTTTTACCTTATCGTTTTTTTTTATATTGCTTTTATACCGATTCATAAGGAATTACTCCGTAATTATAGGACCTCTGGGGCCAGCGAAATGATCTTCATAAAGCGTTTTGCGCGCAGTTCCCGAGCTACTGGTCCGAAGATTCGGGTACCCAGCGGTTCACGCTGATTATTTATCAAAACTGCAGAATTATCATCAAAGCGTATGTAAGACCCGTCAGGACGTCTGATTTCTTTTTTTGTTCTAACAACGACCGCCTTGTGAATATCGCCTTTTTTAACCTTGGCGTTTGGTATGGCATCCTTCACAGACACGACAATTATGTCTCCCACACTGGCGTATCGTCGTCTAGACCCTCCTAAAACCTTTATACAGTAGACGGCACGTGCTCCTGAGTTATCAGCTACCGTTAATCTGGTTTCACTCTGAATCATGTTCTTTTCCCTTTATATTTATACGGCTTTTTCGACAATTCTGCTAACTCGCCATCTCTTTGTCTTGCTAAGTGGCCGGGATTCCGTTATCAGCACACGATCGCCGATCCGACAGGCATTCTGTCCGTCATGCGCATTATATTTATTGCGGCGGCGAATGTATTTTTTGTATAGTGGATGTTTTACTAATCTCTCGACCTCAACCACTACCGTTTTTTCCATTTTATTGCTGACAATTGTTCCGGTGACCTGTCTTTTTTGTAATTGTTTTTTCATATGCGCCCCTAATTGTCTCTATCTTCAAGCTTTTTGGCCGCTTCGGTCATTATTGTGAAAATACGCGCTATATCTTTACGAGTTTGGGTCAGTTTGCGCGGATTTTCAAGTTGACCTGTTTCATGTTGGAAGCGCAGGTTGAACAGCTCTTGTTTTAAATCATTCAGCCTTTGCTTTAGCTCGGCCGAACTAAGCTCTCTTATTCCGCTTGCTTTCATAAAACATCGCTCCTCTCAACAAATCTAGTTTTGATCGGAAGCTTGTGCGCCGCCAGCCGAAGAGCCTCTTTAGCCATTTCTTTGGAGACGCCTGACATTTCATAAAGCATCCGTCCGGGTTTAATTACAGCAACCCATCCTTCAGGTGATCCCTTACCTTTACCCATCCGGACTTCCGCCGGCTTTTTAGTAATGGGCTTATCAGGAAAAATTCTAATCCATATTTTTCCACCCCTTTTGACATGACGTGTCATAGCAATACGTGCGGCTTCGATCTGTTTGGAACTGATGTATCCGCAGTCGGTGGCCTGCAAACCGAATTCGCCGAAATTCAAATTGCATCCGCTATAGGCCATCCCTTTCATACGTCCCTTTTGCTGTTTGCGGAATTTGACCTTTTTAGGGCTCAGCATATTTATCTGTCTCCTGGTTTATTGAGCGCTTTCGATTTTTCCTTCACCGCCTGCTTCGGTTACTTTTAGCTCTCGATTTGCGGCTCTTCTTTCTTCAGAATTTCGCCTTTAAAAATGTAGACCTTTATTCCAATGATGCCATAGGTCGTCTTGGCTTCGATGAAACCATAATCGATATCCGCTCTTAAGGTATGCAACGGGACTCTTCCTTCCCGGTACCATTCCGTACGTGCCATCTCAGCACCGCCAAGGCGTCCGGAACAGATTATTTTAATACCTTCAGCGCCAAATCTTATTGCAGAGGTAACCCCACGCTTCATCGCTCTGCGAAAGGCTACACGCCTTTCAATTTGCATAGCAACATTTTCAGCTACCAACTGCGCATCGATTTCCGGCTTCCTTACTTCCTGGATGTCTATCGTGATTTCCTGAGAGACTCTCTTTTCGAGATCTTTTTTCAAGCGTTCAATCTCTGAACCCTTTTTCCCGATAACAATCCCCGGACGTGCGGTGTATATACGCAACCTTATACGTTTTGTGGATCGTTCTATCTCGATTTTAGAGATACCAGCATGTATCAATTTTTTCTTGAGAAATTTACGAAGATTATAGTCTTCCTGGATGTATTCGGAATATTTTTTATCCGCATACCACCTTGATTCCCAAGTTTTTACAATGCCAAGCCTCAATCCAATGGGGTTTACTTTCTGGCCCAAGCTAGATACCTCCTTCTTACAACGACGCTTCTGTTAGAATGACTGTGACATGACTGGTTCTTTTTAAGATACGTGTTCCACGTCCACGCGCTCTTGCTTTGAAGCGTTTCAACGTTGGGCCACAGTCTACTAAAATATTGCTGACGACTAATGCATCCACATCCATATCCGGTTCTTGGTCAGCATTGGCAACGGCTGAACGAAGAACTTTTTCAACGATAGCAGCCCCTTTTTGGGGCATAAACCGTAGAGCTTCAAGTGCGGTTTCTGCCGGTTTACCTTTGATGGCATCCGCTAAAATGCGAATTTTTAACGGTGAGATTCGCACATATCGTGCAATTGCTCTAACCTCCATGATTGCCACTCCTTACCATGTTGCCTATTTGCGTTTTGCCTTTTTATCAGCTGCATGACCATAATAGGTTCTGGTTGGCGAAAATTCACCTAATTTATGTCCAACCATATTCTCTGATACAAAGACCGGAATAAATTTGCGTCCGTTATGAACGGCCAAGGTCAGCCCAACCATTTCCGGAATAATTGTGGACCGTCGAGACCATGTCTTAATAACCTTGTTGCTTCTTGTCTCTTGTGCAGACATGATCTTCCGTATTAATTTCTCATCGATAAACGGACCTTTTTTTAATGACCGTGGCATAACTTCTCCTGTAGCCTTTGATAATTCCTTATATAACTTCTCGAAATAAAGAAGCCTCCATATAAAATAAAGTTGGCTCTATTGTTTTATTTTCTTCTCTTAACAATATATCGATCAGTTTGCTTGTTTTTACGCGTACGATAACCTTTTGTCGGCATTCCCCACGGTGAGCAAGGATGCCTTCCGCCTGAGCTGCGGCCTTCTCCTCCACCCATGGGATGATCCACGGGATTCATAGCAACGCCCCTAACTTTAGGTCTTCTTCCTTTCCATCGATTTCGGCCGGCCTTTCCAATAGAAAGATTTTCGTGCATAACGTTGCCTAATTGCCCTATCGTTGCTTTACAGCGTAGAAGCACCATGCGCACTTCACCTGACGGTAGTTTGACAAGTGCGTATTTTTCCTCTTTAGCCATTAATTGGGCAAAGCCGCCAGCGCTGCGAACAATTTGTCCGCCCTTACCGAGTCGCAGTTCAATGTTATGAATCTGCGTACCCAATGGAATATTTGCAAGTGGCAATGCGTTTCCGGGTTTTATATCAGCATCCGTACCGGACATTACCGTTTCTCCAACTTTCAAATTTACCGGCGCCAGAATATACCGTTTTTCCCCATCCTTATAATGCAACAGGGCGATACGCGCACTGCGGTTCGGATCGTATTCGATGGCCGCAACCTTTGCAGGAATGCCATCTTTATTCCGTTTAAAGTCGATAATACGATAATACCGCTTGTGTCCACCGCCGCGCCAGCGAACAGTGATTCGGCCTTTATTATTTCGTCCGCCGGATTCTTTCCTTATTTTAATTAGACTTCTTTCCGGCTTTTTTTTTGTTACCTCTTCGAAAGTCGAATAAGTCTGGAATCTGCGTCCGGCGGATGTAGGGTTAACTCGTTTAACTGCCATCTTTACCTAACTCCTGATATTTATGCGCCTTCGAAAAATTCAATGCGCTCTCCGGGCATAAGCGTCACAATAGCCTTTTTCCAATTGCGTCTCTTTCCAAGTATTCGCCCTCGCCGTTTGACTTTACCACTTATATTCAAGGTTCGAGCCTCTTTGACTCTTACATTGAAAATTTTTTCAACTGCACGAGCAACTTCTACACGATTCGCTTTTGGGTCAACTTCAAAGGTCAGTTGATTAGCCTGATCCTTTTGAATGTTGGTCTTCTCTGTTATAATCGGCCGTATGATTACATCGAAATAGCTCATGAGAGCAGCCTCCCTTCTATTCCCTTGATGGCGCCCTCAAGAATGATCAGCTTTTCATATTTCAGAATGTCATATACATTAAGACCTTCTAACCGCAACACTTTAACTCCCCGAACATTTCTGGAAGACAGTTCAAGATATTTATCTTCTTCTGAGGTGACGATCAGTGCATTACCCGAATTAAGATGCTGAATAGATGCTACGAAATCTTTTGTTTTAATTTTTTTCATTTCGAAGCGATCAATAACAAGCAATTCTTCGCCTTTAAATTTGCTTGCCAAAGCCATTTTCAGAGCTAACTTACGCATTTTTTTTGGAATCTTCTGCTCATATGAACGTGGCTTCGGGCCAAAGATTACACCACCACCTCGAAGCAGAGGCGATTTTATACTGCCTTTACGCGCACGCCCTGTACCCTTCTGACGATAAAGCTTACGCGTGCTTCCTACAATTTCAGAGCGATTTTTGACAGACGCGGTTCCTGCTCGCTTTGCGGATAATTGTGCTTTTACAACTTGATGCAATACGGCTGATTTTACCGGCACTCCAAAGATTCCGTCCGCCAACTCGGCCTGCGAAACCTTATCACCCTTTATATTCAGTACATCTACTGTTGCCATCGTATTCCTCGTTCAGTGGCCATCGATTGCTTTTAGTCCACATTAATATACAAGACTTTTAACTATGCCTTATTCGCAAATTTCACTTTTTTTATCATTACAACCCCCTGGCTTTTTCCAGGGACCGCACCTTTGATCAATATGAGGTTCTCTTCCGGTCTAATGTCTAAAATTTGCAAATTCCTGGTTGTCTGTCTATCAAGCCCATAGTGACCAGGCATTTTTTTACCTTTTATAACTTTGCCTGGAGTTGCACTACATCCGATAGAACCCGGTATTCTGTGGCATTTACTTCCGTGAGTCTTGCGCCCTCCTCCGAAGCCGTGACGTTTCATAACTCCTGCAAACCCACGCCCCTTGGTAGTACCGACTACATCAACTTTCTCTCCGACTGTGAAAATATCCGTTCCAATATTTTGCCCCAATTGATATTCAGCAGGATCTTCGATATCCACTTCGCGCAGATGAGCGTAACATGAACTGCCACTTTTATTAAAATGTCCCTTCAAGGGCTTATTCGTATTCTCGGCTTTCTTATCCTCAAATCCCAGTTGCAACGCATTGTATCCGTCATTGTCTACTGTTTTGATCTGAGTGACAGCACAAGGGCCGACTTGAATTACCGTAACCGGCTCATAATTGCCATCTGGGGTAAAAACACTTGTCATCCCCAGTTTTTTTCCTATTAATCCTTTTGTCATGACTCATCATCCCTGGTTACAGTTTGATCTCGACATCCACACCCGGAGACAGATCAAGCTTCATAAGTGCATCAACAGTCTGTTGTGTTGGCTCAAGAATATCCAGCAAACGCTTATGTGTACGCATCTCGAACTGCTCCCGGGATTTTTTGTCGATATGCGGAGACCGTAGCACACAAAATTTGTTTATTCGGGTCGGCAGCGGAATGGGACCCACAACCTTAGCGCCTGTTTTTCGGGCGGTATCCAGTATATCCGTCGCGGACTGATCCAACAGCTTATGATCATAGGCTTTAAGCCTGATCCTGATTTTGGCGTTCATTATCATGGGCTATTCTCTCTTACTCTATGATATCGCTGACAACGCCAGCTCCAACGGTACGCCCGCCTTCACGAATGGCAAAGCGCAATTCTTTTTCCATAGCTATCGGGGTGATCAATTCAGCCGAAATCGCAACATTGTCTCCCGGCATTACCATTTC
>JAAERL010001209.1 GCA_024230435.1 Desulfobacteraceae bacterium | reverse complement strand
GATAAAGTTGCATCAAAGTCGCCCAAATAAATTCAAATTTTGAATTACAAGAAAATGGGAAGGGAGCACCCCAACTGGAAACCTGTCCGTCGCACAAGAGAAAGAGGTCGACATAAAGGAGCTCCTCTCTCCGCGCCGCACTTTCGATTTCATCGAAAAATTTGCTGGTTTTTGGATTTGGTTCATCTGCAATGCATGCTGCAAAAAGTATTGTCAATTGCATTCCATTCTGCCTCTAGAGAGAAGCTCTACCGTTCATCAAATATATGCATTAAAGGGAATAGGTGAGCGTCAAATCGACATCTTAGTAGCGTTGAATAATTTTACTGACCGCCGTTGTATCAACCGTACATTCTCAACCATATCTTTTACTTTTTCATCAAAACAGCTTCGAAAGAAATACACAACACATCACAGCACACGCACGTATAAATACTTACGCAACAACAAAAACAAATTAAAAACATGCCAGTACCAAGAAGACGCAACAGGAAATCCGGGGTAGGCTTCAGCTTCACCGATGTACCCAAAATGGCACTCCGACTATTTGATGCCAATTACATATTTGCCAAGACTCG
>JAAERL010001208.1 GCA_024230435.1 Desulfobacteraceae bacterium | reverse complement strand
GTCTACTGTACGAGGCAAAATAAATTGCAAATTTTAGTGGGGCGGATTTTTAACGCGCCCGCTATTTTGATTCAGCCCTACCCCTTATTTTTACCTGTTTGGCATTGCAACGGCGCGTCAGGTAAAAGAATTCCAGAGGTCTAACTCCCTCGAGAAGAGGAGAAAGAAATCAAAAGGTGGTCAGATTTGGCAAAATCCATTAATTTTGACCCCAAAACTCACCTCTTCTTCCTTCTGAGCAGCGGAATTGACCCGCATGCACCCCCGTTGACCGTCAACATGTCGTACGATGTGTGGGGTTAGAACCCGGGTTGTCTGGGCGGAGCGGCCAAGTCATAACCACCTGTATCAGTGACTTCTTGAAGTGAATTGGGGCCATAAAAACCATGTGTAGATCAGGCTTCCCGAACATAGCAAGCAGTCCACAGTTAGCAACATTTTCAAAAATCCTTTGTTGGAGATGATCCTTGGATGTACTCCTACATATTTTTGGGTGAGGAATTCATTCTGATACTTTTCAAAGCCTGAAATTGGATATTGCAAAAGTTTGTTACAAACTATTTATCATCGTACAGTATCCAGGCAACTTCCAGGTTTCTGCCTCACTGTAC
>JAAERL010001207.1 GCA_024230435.1 Desulfobacteraceae bacterium | reverse complement strand
CCAACACCATCAACCGTCATTTTTTTCAAAAACAGCGATAGACAATGATTTCCGCCCTGCTTCCCACTACATATATTACACTCACTAATACAACATTCACGCCTAAATGATGTTACCAAAGTCCCCCTCCATCCCTCTTACGTTTGAGCGCAAAAGATCGGTCGAAAATAGGTGAGATAATGCGAAAAAATACCGTTTTCTCTTTTATGGTTCTAACGTACACATCATATGCCCATTCTCTTTCAATGACTGTTATTTAGCATCTACCACTCCCGAAAACCATTACTTTCCCTCGCTATAACGGAAGGATTGATAAGTTCATTGCTCCCGCCACCAATTCAGTGCTTCCTGCGGAGAAAAAGTCATTCTATTGCTCAAATACGTTGCTTCGCTCAGCTACCGTTACATCCGTTTACGACGCATACGAAACAGTTGATCACGGCCCAATGGTTCAATCTTTTCAATCATAATACAACAATCAACTCTTTTGACACAATGCTCCTTTGGTGGGACTTTCAGTTGATCTAATGCTATTGTTTACTTTATTATTGGTAAAACGCGTCGTCAGTATTGAATTTATAATTTAAAGGGGCCAATAGACTTACAACTGAACTAAATTTCGAATACATTATTGGTGCCTACAACATAATATCTCTTCTCATTGATGGAATAGATCTCCAAATCAGCAATAGATAGGCATGAAAGAGCGTCAATAGTAGCCTTTTTGCCATGCCATGGTGATGGTGTATTCAAAACGTCTTTTTGGCT
>JAAERL010001206.1 GCA_024230435.1 Desulfobacteraceae bacterium | reverse complement strand
GAAAATACAGACACAGAAAATACAGACACAGAAAATACAGACACAGAAAATACAGACACAGAAAATACAGACACAGAAAATACAGACACAGAAAATACAGACACAGAAAATACAGACACTACAGATGGCGGTGATACTGCCGGTATGACCGATATGGCATATGAGGTATTTACGCTTGTAAATCAGGAACGCGCAAAAGTAAATCTGACAGAACTCAGTGCGGATTCAATTTTAACCGAAGTAGCACAAGACCGGACGCAAAGATTAGAAATTGAAACGCCTATAGATGATGATGGCAATGTGGAATATTTTGATCATCTTCCTGACACCTGGGGAGACATTCAGTCTGCCGGATATGAAGGCAACGGATATGGAGAAAATATCGCCTGGGGCTCGGGGCAAGGCAGTGAAAATGCTACTCCTGAAGGTGTAATGAACGGCTGGATGAACAGTCAGGGCCATAAAAAAAATATCCTGGGCGATTTTACTGACCTTGGAGTCGGCTTCATAGAAGCAGACAGCGGTTTTTGGTGGACCCAAGTATTTGGAAGCAAATAACCTGCAAATTATATAATTTACAACCTAGTCCTTATAGCTTCTAAAGCTATATCCATTAAAGTATAAACTACAGTACAAACAAAAATGGGAAAAGGATCATGAAAGAATTGATCCTTTTCCCTTTTTTTTAGAGCTTGTTTGGGAAATAGAAAATTTAGGATCGTAGGTCGGATTAACGCCCCATCAATCCGACAAAGGTCGACGCAAACTCAACGATTGGTGGTCACTGGCAATGCTGGCTTAGAGCCTGTTTGGGAATTATTAAATCGGCTGCAAAAGCGCGAGAACGGTCCAAAATGGCTCTAAACCAGCATTTTTTATAAATCTGATTATTCAGTATCATCCTCGACTGATAAAGAAACCACAACCATTCCGGTTGCCGTCTTTGCGCCGCTATTTTCAATAAAAAAAGGCTCATGTTGTGTTTCAGGGTCTTGTAAACTCATTAGGCAAGATAATAAGACCCGGGAATCCAACATGAGCCTAAAAAAAAAGCGTTGCATCAATCGATCAAGCATATTGCTTGTTCGATATGAATTCGGATGGTCATATACCGCAGAGTAGGATGAACGCTTTTTGAGCTTGGTTTTAACTTGGGCCATTGTGATTCAGCGCCTAAATGTTTTGTTCAATAAAATACATAAATCACGATGATATCAAACAATGGCCCTAATACCTGATAATTACAGGTCAATGTTAAAAATCATCCATCGAAATCTTGCGGATCGTGACCACAACTATTCCGGTTGCCGTCTTTGCGTCACTATCTTCAATAGTATAATAAAATGAATCCGTTTGTCCACTTGAGCAATTGCCTGGTGGCGTATAAATCAATCCGTTATTTTGTGACTCTGACAGTTCGATGGAACCGCCTTCTTCTGAAACAGTATCCCACGATACCAGTGAAATGCTATCTCCATTGACATCGTGATCGTTTGCCAAAGGATAAATTATTGGCTGCTTGTCCCAACTGGAACCAGCTATGGCTAAGACGTAGACTGCATCCAATGCGGCATATGGGGCAAGGTTAATACTGGAGTAAATGCCCATATTATCCAATAGGTGGATTTTTTCGTCGCGCTCTGTGAATATCTTTTTTAATGAAGGACCGGCAAATCTTCCATACTGATTACCACACATTATTGTTTTTCCTTCAGGGTCGTCAGCCTGATTATCTGAAGCGCCCCAGTTGTGTCCCATCTCATGTTGCAAATAACTATCAAACGCACCGTTTATTTGGCTATTATTAACTGAATATCCGTAGGCCCCTCCAACAGTGCCTAAATAAGACCTACCCTCATCTATATTCCTGCTTGCTAAAGCAACCAGATCCCGGTCAGCATCAGTATGATTTTCATTCCATTCTGCCTTAACAAGGTTAAGTAAGCTTAACGTTTCGAATGTACCATCATAAGGACAGTGTTCTTGAGATGCGCGAATGATCACACGGCCAAGAGCCGGCATCAAAAGAGCATCACGTAAATACAAAGCCTTAATTTGACTGATAGTAAATTCGACAGCTTCCAGGCAGTCAGCTACACCGTCTCTCTGAATGTAATAACGGTAATCCAGATCGATCCCCACATCAAATAGATAGGTATCAATTCCCGCATCCCCCTCTGAAACAGTTTTGGTTGAAGGATAAGTAATAGTTGGCTCAACATGGCCCTTGGTTGCATAAACTGAATTACCCATTATCTTCCAGGTAAGCCCCCGGTCAAAATAGACCTGTCCCCAGAAAACGCCATTGGCCTTGATAATACCGGCTGCAATCGCTCCAGGATACTCCTTTACAATTCCTATGTAAGTTTGCACCTCACCAGCGGCATGGGTGTCATATGTTCCGGAATCATTCTGAACGAGAACCTCAAAATTTTCCCCGCGGACAGTTTCCTTTGTCATAAGTAAATTAATTGTTTCGTTTCCATACGTAACTGATTGTGTCAAACCAACTCGATCGTTGTCACTGGATAGTGCACTGGCTAGTGATAGGCCTGGGGATGATGCGTCAGAAGCGCTAGTAGCGTTATTTGTATCCACATCTGAATTCCCGTTATTTGTATCTATATTTCCATCTATGGGCCCCAGTAAATCGGGCCCCACAACATCAAAACACCAAGCAGTTGAATTTAAAAAAAAGCAAACTCCAACCAAAAGCATACAAATTCCAATCAATTTTTTCATCATCTATTCTCCTTATTATTCTTACTTATTTTTATTATTTTTAATTATCGTTTTTCCTTACCATACTAAAACCAGACAACGTGCTCGAATCATATTTAGGGCTTCCTGAAAAAGTCATAAATTTAGGAACGCTATGGGTTTAATCGAATTATAGATCAAAAGAATTGAATCAAATTGTAATCATAATTCGTTAAAAACGATGAAATGCTAAGGCGATTGGCGGAAAAGAATATACCAGATTGAGCTTCGATTTTTTTTCGTATTCAAGGCGCGCCAAAGTGTGCTGATCAGTT
>JAAERL010001205.1 GCA_024230435.1 Desulfobacteraceae bacterium | reverse complement strand
TTATGTGGAGGTGGCCCAGAAATAGGATTGGTCCAGCATGGGTGGCCGCTACAGCAACGATTATGATATTGGCATGGGACCAGGGGAGAAGGCACCTTGCCAATTTTTGCCAGGAAAGTGTATGCATGTGTTGAAACAAGCCTGGGGAGTGTGTGTGCCAAGTTTCCTGGCTATCTCACTTGGTTGGACCTCAAAATTGGGTTGTCATCTGGGTCACAAATGCCAATTTGGGCCCCCAACGGCTGACAAAAATGACACACTCTGTAGGCCCTCCATCCCGATGGTGCTGTCGAAGTTTTAAATTTTTATGTGAAGGTGGCCCAGAAATAGGTTTGGCCGAGTATGGGTGGCCGCTACAGCCAAAATTCTAATATTAGCATAGGGTGGGGTGGAGTGCCAGAGAAAGTTAACAAAAGTAGTGGCGACAGGGGTTTTGAGGGGATTGGTTCCGATAGGGCCCACGGAAAATGCCAATTCTCAGTCAATATTAAGAGTTAGAAGCTGATTTTTGGCTCAAATTGAAGCTGGAATGAAGCTGCATCCAGTGAAGACATCCATAGTTAGAAAATCGCGGTTTTTGAGGATCTTCTTGCAGCGGGAAAATGAGGAAAAACAAAAAAAATACGTACCGTCTGTGAGGGGTCGCAATCATA
>JAAERL010001204.1 GCA_024230435.1 Desulfobacteraceae bacterium | reverse complement strand
ACAAAAATTTCAACGCATGTAAAAAATGCAAACATGCTTTATCTTTGCAAGTTTTTGATTATAGATAAAAATATGTTGTTACAAAACCTGACATAATACTTTCATAATATTTATTAAAAAGTTTCAAATGGTATGGATACCTCTTGCCTCATTAACTCCACGTGGAATATTATCAATGACTCATCAACATGATCGAATTGCTAGAGCGACCACGTGGGACAAGAAAAGTCCACGGCGGGTACGCCAATACACGATCAAACCAAGCGGTGTATCGTGGGTGTATTGCCTCTATCTATGCACCCCTAGGTACAAAAGCGGTATTTTTCTCAGTTTGAGATGGGGTTTGTGATAGAAAATGACAATGATAGCCAACGGGGGGGGGGGTGGAAACTTATCAAAAGGAAAAATTAAAAGGAAAAATTAGAATTACGAAGCAACCTGAAAAGAGTCCAAAAGAAAAAATTAAATTAATTACGAGCCGGTACCTGTTGTAATCTTAATTTTGTAACTACGGTAGGTAAGAAGGTACCTCTCCGTGCACGACATCAACTGACACCCAAAGAAGATGCGAACGCGCAAGCAAAGAGGGATAGGAAGAGACGCTCTTCGAAGACCTGCCCCAATAAGATGAGAACCCAAGTGTCACCTACATACGCAAAGGAACTTATAATTCCTATGTACAACAAGATACTATTCCAAAATCGTGACGAAGAAGAAGAAGAAGAAGAAGATTGCAATTTCAAATCTAGCGCCTCTTGGCGTATTGATGCCATGGGATATACAAGGCCAGCTTTGACATGGCCTCTATATTTGGGGCCAAAATGGACGCTTCGACAGCGCTGCCCGGCCGACTCTGCCTTCGTCATCCTCTAGAAGCATATTCTACTGACATGGGAATGCAGTTTGTCACTTAGTAACATGAAAAAGCAGGGAGATTAGAGCCAGTTGTTT
>JAAERL010001203.1 GCA_024230435.1 Desulfobacteraceae bacterium | reverse complement strand
GGGCCCTATCACCTTTACGTGCTGCTGCAGGCATATATTCGCTCCTTTGCAATGATGAGTTAACATTCGTAATGTGAATTTCAAGCTCAACTCGATAAGCGATACTGAGCTAATCAATTTTTTAGTAATGGATCTTTTCTGGGTCAATCAAAATACGCTGATATCTATCCAGCTCATTTTGAAATGAGGTTTGATTAGTACAAATAGACTTAAAATGCAATTAAAACATGTGGGTAGGTTATGAGTAGGCTGCTGTGGGCCTGCCGGGGATTGCGGGGGGAAAGGCAATCCAGGTCATCTGATCCGTCATTTTTTATAATTTTGTTTTCTGAGATGCCAAAACCCGCCTCCCCACCACCACGCACCAACACAGATCTTCCCGATCCAAAACAAAACAGCGATCCAAGAAGGCCGGTTAATTTTCTTCTTAGATCGCCGTTATTTATTGTTTCGTGCGGCCTTTTGTCGGCTTGATGGATCGTTAAGCCGACCTACGCCTATCACTGGCCCCAGGTATATTGGCGCAAGACGTTGTTATCACCGTCGCGGTCCTGAAGAGCTAAAAGTCCGCTTCGTACAATGCGCAAGTCTGATGTCCGGACATTGTTGGCAAAGACCTGTATGCGAGCCAGAAAATCATTGTAATAATAGGTAAGGGCCAGTTTATGAATCACACCGTCGCCATCTGTGTATTGCAAACTTTCAAGCCGGTTTTCGGCTACGCCGAAAAAAACGTTTCCACACCACCGGCGCACCAACACAGATCTTTCCGATCCAAAACAAAACAGCGATCCAAGAAGGTCGGTTGATTTTCTTCTTAGATCGCCGTTATTTATTGTTTCGTGCGGCCTTTTGTCGGCTTGATGGATCGTTAAGCCGACCTACGCCGCTAATTCTTAAGACAATACAAGATTCTCAGTTTTAATTACTTCAGCAAAAGTAGAAATAATATCAACACAGTGCTCATGTGTAGTAATTTCATCGAATTGCCCCTTTTTTGCAGCAGAGGCATCACTGACAAAATTAATTTTAAAACCACGATGATAGCCGTCTATTATCGTAGAAAGACAGCACATACTTGATCCATAACCGATTATATAAACATTTGGATTTTCAATATTATCCATATATTTAGTAAATTCCTTCAGACTAAAGCAAGAAAAATTTGATTTTATGAATTCTTTTTCAGATGGCAACGGCGCAAAATCTTCAATGTAGTCAGAATGATGACTATTTGAATTGAAAATTTCCCCACTTTGCAAATGCCTTACATGACATATTTGCCATTCATTTGCCCTAGCATGTTCAAGTACTTTCTTACAATTTTTCAAGGAATCAGAAATATTTTCAATAAAAAATGGCCTATCATTAGCGATGTACTCTTTTTGTATATCAACCAAAATTAAAGTGTTTTTCAAGTTAATATCCTTTCATAATAGAATTTAGTAAAGAACACTACATCTCCGGCAAGGCCGAAGATTTCTTCTTAATGTTTATTTATAATTATTACAAAGTGGACTTTGTCGGTTATTTATACTATATTAACTAATTTTTACCACGAGGGATTTACATTTCATTAACTTGTCAACTTGTATAATAACGCTATATTAAAGTCAAGTCGGCTATTATATGAGTTTTTAAGCATAAATTCTTTTTCAGTGTGCATACCGCCACCATAAGCACCGACTCCGACGAGTATTTGAATGCCTTTAAATTCAGAAAGATGATTCCCATCACTACCGTATCCAACATGGACACCTTTAATTTTTTTCCCTAATTTATTTCCGGCTTGGACAGCTAAAGCAAAAATATCTTTAGATGAATTAGAAGACATGCTGGGGAGTTGAGCAATATGGTGAATCTTTGTGATTGTGCTTGCCCCATCCTCTGGTGATACTACTGAGCTATCAATAACGATTTTTTTAATTTTTTTTATCAAATTGTCTAAATGTGAATAATCAACATAACGTATATCAACACGCATCATTGCATTTTCACATACAATATTCGGCTTAATACCACCTTTGATGACACCTACATTAACAGTTATGGTAACTGCTCACACCCTTTGAAAAAAATAAGAAAAAGTAAAAAAAAGCTTGACAGGTTTTTTGAGGAAAAAATTCTAGACTCTCAAACTGATTGAATATTGACCCGTATAGGCACCAAAGGCAGTTGATTTGCTGTTAACAGCCCTCATTTAAACCAATTTGATAAGTATCCTTGAGAACGTTAAATATACAAGCTCTTACGAAGCAGAAAAAAGCTGTGGTATAGTATAGCCATGGCAACGATTGACAAGACAAGTGTTCGCGAAGAAGTGGGTCGACTGAAAAATGAGTTTGAACAGCTATGCTC
>JAAERL010001202.1 GCA_024230435.1 Desulfobacteraceae bacterium | reverse complement strand
GCCCTCGCGCACGAGAGAGCATTAATATGATTAGAAGAAAATAGGGGCAGGAGACAGCAAAGGGAAAAAGGAAATACTCACGTCTTGAAGTTCACTGACTGCGGACTGCGAAGAGAGTCCTAGGGGTAGCTAATCCCTGGGAGGCTCTACTACTTGTCGGACGCGTACAGAATGACTTGGGGCGGCAACCTTGTTATTACTTACTTATTATGAGTACAAAATAACTGACATGGCCAGGTTGCCTCTGGCTGGGTGGAAGCAAAATTAATCATTCTTGGTTGATCAGCGCTTGCCACAAAAACCAAAATTTGAGCCAAAAGTCATTTTCGCGCATATTTGTCCCCATAGGTACCCTTTTGGTACATAGGCACAGATGGCACACATTTACTTTCTTTTCTCAATCTAATATAGAGAAAAGACCTAAAAACGGGATTTGACACAAAACATAAAATCCATGTACGGTGGAGTTCCAAATAAAAAGTACCTTGACCCCCATAGGCCAAGTAACCACTGTATTTAGAGTGCACCAACATACCTAGAGTACCATCAAACAGCTTCCTGTATTTCGATAACAGTACCCTCAAGTCTCGCT
>JAAERL010001201.1 GCA_024230435.1 Desulfobacteraceae bacterium | reverse complement strand
CAACACCAGGGATTCCAACGTGGTCCCCCACCGTAGTACTAACCTGGCCCGACAGTGCTTAACTTCGCTGAGCAGACGGGAAGCGGTGCTGTCACTGTGGTATGGTCGTTCCTGATAGCTAAGGTGACACTAAAATTTATGAATGTATCTAAATGTGTGGTTGTTATCTCTCACATCAGATCGTCTGTCTGTCACTAAATTTTCCGCGAAGACGCCCTCCCTCTCATCTCGCCACCCAGGGGTACATAAAAGATGGGGTGCAGCACGCGGACAGACTTTTGTAGCATCATCAACAATACATCACGTCTCTTTTTACTCTTTTTCACTTCTCCCGGCTGTCCAGCTCAACTTTTTTCAGAATCGACGAACAAAAAAAACATCCGGACCATGATGGCCGCTATTACCACCGCTATAGAGTCTCACACACATAACATACAACAACTTAAAAAATATCAACGCGTTCCTAATACTATCATGAAGAAGTCCCGAACATGTATTTATTAATAAGTCACTATTAACTTCAAAATTAAATTAAATATGAGAAGCATCATTTCACACATCTCTACACAGAATAATTCTATTTATTCATATATAATTGCATATTTTTAGGGTTTTATCAACATGGGCTCATTATATACGATAGTATTGACGGTATTTGTCGTTTTAATGGACTCAAACAACTGTATACAGCCTTTTTGGTGCGTTATTAGTTGCATGTAATTTTTCAATTATTGAGAGTGTATTTTCAATGGGTGTTTGATGGAGTTTCGGGGGGCTTGACAACGACACCAAGCGGTAGAATCCTTTGCCCATATCATCAACGAAGGTGGGGCGGCGGCGGCGGCGGTAATACTACTCAGCCGTCTTTACACACAACCCCTTTTCCGTCGGCACCCGATGTCATCATGAAAATATGCCGTTGCCATGGTCAAATACTCAAAAATTAAGGCCCCTCATGCGTGACAAAAAGCGGATTTATCCTTCCATACGTCGGTAGGGGGATCCTGCCTCGTTTGTCACGCACGAGGGGCCTTGGTTATTGACCTCAATTTTACTAGTAAAAGCGCCATGGTGAAGGCGTTTTGTTGTTGTTTTTGTAGTCGAGTCGTTTTGATTTGTTGTCAATGATGGCACAGGGGGGAAGACGGGGGATATCCCTGTGCCCGTTATTAGTAATTAAATAATATGCTTTTAGGGGGGACGTCCCCGTCAAAAAAAATCGAGCTGCACCCCATCTTTTATGTACCCCTGGTCTCCCTACACTGAACATCTTTGGCTTCTATTTGATATACTAATTCCTACGTAGAAAGATCCTTTCAACGAAGAAGCTGCTCCCCCCCCACAACAATGGAACATTACCCTCAAGCTTGAAGCTT
>JAAERL010001200.1 GCA_024230435.1 Desulfobacteraceae bacterium | reverse complement strand
TAACCTCCAACAAAGTTTCAATCGTAAAAAGCCTCCAACTTCTATACCCAAAAAAAATAGAATATGATATCGTCGGAAACCCGTTCGACCTTCAAATTTGCATGGACAGTATTGGATCTTTACAATATTGGATTGAAGATGCTTTAAATGGAAAAAGATGGCAATGGTTAATCGATAGCAGACTCAAGTCTCCGCACCTGAAAATCCCAGAACCACAAAGAGCAAATACCAACTCGCCCCCTCCTTCTAGCCCCCCCAGAAGCACATCATCCCCACCTCCAACCCCGCCCAGAAACAGACAACACAACAATAGGTACAGTCCACCATCACCGCCTACAAATAACCCCCGATCACCCCCCAGAGCAAACGCCTATAGTAACTACAACCCAGAAGGCGTAGGACATAACCTACACGACTCTTTTGCCATACTCGGATTCACCCTAGAAGACGGAGTTACAGAAAGACAAGTAAGAAGACGTTGCATGGAAATGGCCAGGATCCACCATCCTGACAAAAACGACCCAACAAAAACAGGTTGCAACCATGATGAAGCCACCCAATTCTTCCAATTACTAAACAATGCACAGAGCTACCTTCAAGATTGGCTATGAAATTCTTCGACAACATACCAAAAACACCCAAAAATTCCCCCCTTCCCTTTCACTACCCTACATTATATTTCTTATTCACCCTTTCACATATCTCTGTATACTATTTTACCCACGGGTTTCGGGGTAAAATCTTTTTGAGGAAAGTATACAGACCTTATTCTGCCCCAATGACTCTTGTCAGGGAAAC
>JAAERL010001199.1 GCA_024230435.1 Desulfobacteraceae bacterium | reverse complement strand
TACTCCAGGGAAAAAGGTGATGAAGTTTTCAATGCATGCCTGTTATTGCTTTCGTGCATGTTGCACTCTGCGGCAGAAAAAGTTTGCATGAAAAATGTATCAAATGGCTGGTGAACGGGCTTGTAAAAGACAGTAATATAGGGAAGACTCAAACCAGTCCCAAACAGTAACTGTGGTTGCTGAATTTTAATGCCATGGACAAGCGTGCTGCGGCTTTAACACTCATGCCTGATGTGTCTTTGATGCATGTTCCACCCCGCTGCAGAAAAGTTTTTCATAAACAATGAGTCAGGTGGCCCATGAACGGAATCAAGATATGGCTGTATTAGCCCTAAAACGTACATTTGGTACCCCATTTAGCGCATTATTGGCCAGGCAAATAGGCAACTGTTGGAGATATCATAGCAAACCCTATACTTGCTTTGGAGTTTTTTACGCAGAGATTCAGAATTTGTTTCATTCCAAAAATGATATTTACGAGAAATCAAGATATGGCTAAATTAGCACTAAAATGCACGTATGTGGCCGCCCAAGCTTGATGCAAGTGAACACACAATGCTTGCTGAATTTTCCCTCCAAGGAAAAAGGTGATGAGGTTTCATAACTCATGCTTGTTATATCTTTGACGCATGTCCCACCCCGCTGCAGAAAAAGTTTGCATGAAAAATGTATCAAATGGCTGGTGAATGGGCTCGTAAAAGACAGTAATTCCTACATCAAATCAGCCCCGAATGGCAACTATGGTTGCTGAATTTTAACTCCAAGGAAAAAGGTGGTGAGGCTTTATAACTCATGCACGTTGTTTCTTTGATGCATGTCCTACCCCGCTACAGAAAGATTTTTCACAAAAAAAAGAGTCAGGTGGTCCCGTGAATGGAATCAAGATATGGCTGGATTGGTGCTAAAACGTATGTTTTGT
>JAAERL010001198.1 GCA_024230435.1 Desulfobacteraceae bacterium | reverse complement strand
TAGTGGAGGTACTGACATGGTTGTTTGCTGCCTTTTTGTGAGTGAGAGTTCATCCTACGTGAGGAGTACAATTTAGTACTAATTCCTACTGTAGATCTCATTCGCATTTTTTTCCTATTCGCATTTTTTTCCAGCGGTAGCAAGTAGCTTGCATTCTACGATAAGTACAATATTCATTTCGTTCGTAACGTTCGTAAAAGTACAGCATCAGCATCTTCACCTTCAATCAAAACCATGGGTGCTGCAACAACAGTGCCTCCCTTCGAGGGAATGGACCCTGATAATATCAACTATGTCCGTAAGTTATTGTAGAGACCACCTCGAGCATTTCTGATTATTTTTCTTTTCGTTATCAAGTATATCCATACCACGATCATATGATCAGTTATCTTCTATCGTATTAATTTTTTTATCTCATCATTGACATTTTTTATACTCAGCCAAAGCATATGAAATCCACAAGCTAATGACATCCCTTCCAGAGGGTTGGATCCGTCGTGATCCAAAAGACATTTCACCAAACCAGCCGCCGTATTTGCACGAGCCGTCGGGGCAAGTTAGCTGGAAAAATCCAAATCACGTTGC
>JAAERL010001197.1 GCA_024230435.1 Desulfobacteraceae bacterium | reverse complement strand
CCACATGTTAATAACAAGTAAACTAACTCATCACCATGAACAACAACTCTCCTATTCGATCATCTTAGAGGCAGGCCAATGACGCAAAATTGAAAGTTCATTTTTCATTTTTCATGCGAAAAAATGTCGCAACAGATGTTTTTTTCACTTTTTCATGAACTTTGCCTCTGGCAGAGGTGTGTCTTCTGCCACCAGCAAAGTTCGAGTGGCAGACGAAGCAAACTTCACGAAATGAAACTTACTTAAGGAAATATTTTTTTCCTTGACACGTTGACATTTATTTTACCTATAACCTAAATTCTAGAGAATCAACCACCAATCTTCTAATAAAATGTTCGTTTGATAGCTCAACAGCTGTATCTAATCTACACGACACAACAGCAACAAACAAACAACTAACATATACCATAAACGACTCATCACGCACTACTCGCTGCCGACGGCAATCGCACTATTACCATCACGTGCAGCCGTATTGCTTACGGCAAATCGGCTACGATAGGCAGCACGCTACGCTCTGCAGCCTGCGCAGAAATGGCTTCCTTCAAGTCTTCAATTTGCTCAATCTTTTCATCGATCCATTCCTGAGCAACACCTCTCTCCTGATATCCCCTCAACGTATCCCGGCAGTTCCCAAGATCCCTTTTAAGCTCGTTTATCTGGGCAGTCATGTAAGCTAGATTGTTATGGAACATTGCCTTAGATTGAAGGTGGAATCGATGGGGCTAAGGCGGCCAGCTACTAACGTGCGGAACAATTAATTCTTATAATGAATAATCTCTACATAAACATTCTACGTAACCATTTCAGTACATGAGTACAGCAGTTAAAAATGAAAAATGAATTTTTGAAATGCGTCAATGGAAAGCAAAACTCGCGTGGTGCAGTTTTGT
>JAAERL010001196.1 GCA_024230435.1 Desulfobacteraceae bacterium | reverse complement strand
AGGCGGGTTTATTTTGACAGCTGAAGTCATTGTGAGCTCCACAGCTTGGGGAGCCCGGAGCCCGGGTCAAGCGTATCCGTGGTGAAGCCTCTTTGATGTACATTCGAATCAATATTATTTTATCAGCAACCGTGCAATAATTAAAGGACGATCACCGCTGAAATTACACGCCGCTGCAATTTTTATATGCACAGCCTTCGCCTCAAATCCAATGACTAACGCATATCTTATGTATTTTCACCCCTCACCTCCTCCACAGACATATATTTACTAATAACAAACAACAAAATAAACAATCATGAGTGTTGAAATGGAAACCTGCCCGGCCTCTGCCCCCTTCTTCGGATTCATGGGAGTCACCGCTGCCCTTGTCTTCGCCAACATTGGTGCCGCCTACGGAACCGCCAAGTCTGGAGTTGGTATTTCCTCCATGGGAGTAATGAACCCCGGCCTTGTTATGCGTAACATCATTCCAGTAGTTATGGCGGGAGTTTTGGGTATTTACGGTCTTATTGTTGCCGTGATTATCCAGGGATCAATTGTGGCTCCTCAGAATGGACTTAGTCAATATTCGCTATACACTGGATTTGCACACTTGGCCGCTGGTCTTTGCTGTGGACTTTCGGGACTTGCTGCCGGTATGGCGATTGGAATTGTTGGAGATGCCGGTGTGAGGGCCGTTGGACAACAGGAGAAGCTATTTGTTGGTATGATTTTGATTCTTATTTTCGCAGAGGCTTTGGGACTTTACGGTAAGTGTT
>JAAERL010001195.1 GCA_024230435.1 Desulfobacteraceae bacterium | reverse complement strand
TCACGGAGTTTTTATATCCCTGATCGCTCGTGACTGGAAAAAAATACAATAAAACACAACGCACAAATTACCGTACATTTCGTAAAAATTACCGCGCGAATCTACGGATGGGATAAAACCACAGAAATGATGTTCGAACCCGTGAGCATGCTTTTACGCGTTATAAAGCATGCTTGGGAATTTTTGAATAGCAAGCACCTTGGTTCAGTGGTCTATCTCTCGGCCCACATCGTAGCCACCGGTGGTTCGAAACCACCAAAAGATAGCCCTTTGTCTCAGCTTTCGATTGATGTAAGGGTCGAGGGGTCTGGCTCCACGTGGAGCTGAGAATTTTTGAGTCTCGCGACGAGTCTCACAAGTGGGCGCAGATTTGCACCCCTAGATCCAAAACTGTTAATGGCTAAATTTCCAAAGAGCAGATCCTGCAGCTTCCATGAGAAGATGTTGATGACAGTGGCTGTGGCAATGAGCCAGAAATTAAAGCCGGATTGATTTTGGATCAAGAATTCTCCATATTCATTCTCCATAGACTTGACCATGTCTTAATTCTCTAGG
>JAAERL010001194.1 GCA_024230435.1 Desulfobacteraceae bacterium | reverse complement strand
GATGAAACATTGTTATGTGACTCTTATTACATAAGTATGTACTATTTTTCAGCAACAAGTTCCTAAACAATTCACAGCAGCTTTGGTGACAAGAGTACCGTAGTTTAAAGAATAAAGTTTTTTAAAAATTAGCGTTTTTTGGGAAAATTTGAGATTAATTAACATTTCCCATCTTTTCATTAGGTGCAAATTACAAATTACTCTGCTTTTGTGTGCAGCTTCTCTGCATAAAATTACCAAAACCGCCATAAATTACCTACTTAGAGACCCTCATGCTCTTTTTACTTTTTACAAATTAAAATGTTAAGAATTAGCTGCTTTAAGCCCTTACCTAATTACACTCCAAAATGCGTTTTTAGATGATTTTTTTTTAAATTTATTATTTATACTACGGTACTTATAACAGTGGTCCGGCGGAAAAATGGGATCAAAATAAAATGGGATTCAATTTTCTTTTGTGAGAAAATGAAAGAACACAGGATTGCCATCATCGCCCCCACAACATGAATGACCAAAGACACAACTAAAATTGAGCTATGAGGTACCCGTGTATAGTGCAATGGAATGTGGAATGATTTCGCAGCATGATATGGAGTTTTTCTGTATTTTAATTTTTATAATCCCAAAAGATGGGATAAAGTCTCTTCCTAAATGTGTTATCCAATGGGTGGAATACATGGGGAGTACCACCCGTCGTCCGCCAACAGTAATGAGGGAATCAACAAGTTTATCCAAGGTTTTCCCGCTTGCGCAGATTTCTGATTTGGGCCCAGGTTGCGAATGTGAGATTCCACCGCCACGTCCCTCTCTCGACCCGGTCACGAACACACGTAATGCTGCCTGTATCTCTTGATTTCCAGTGACGGATCAAGTTCCACTTGTACAGAGTAATAAAGAAAAGTAGCTCACGATAAATATATCATGGGACTCCTGCTTGCAAATAATGTCAGGACCAGGATCGACAGAGGTCTGAACACCACAATACCTCCATTTCCTTTTGATATAGGGATGCACCCATTTGTTTGACCATTTTTTAAACCACTCCATTGTGTAATATAAGTGTGTGAGCACATGGTGCATGGCCGTATAATATCGGATTTTTTTTTGAAAAAAATTACGTGGTGTGTCCAAAGGGGGATGGGAGGATAGCCCTATCCAGATTTTTACATCTCGGGATATTTATGTCCGTTTTGGACGTGAATACCATGGTTGAAATCCTCTTGGCTAGGCAAATAGGAATAAGGAAGGTAACAAGCAGGGGAAAGAAGTTTTTATTTTTCTATTTTCCACCTATATCTACATATGTTTGCTGTAACAAGTTATACTATTCCGTGCATCAACAGGTTTACTCTACCCTAGATACATCGATCATCACAATAATCGTGCTACAACTACAGTAGAGAGAGAAGCATGACGCGCGACACGACAAAGCATCCTTCGCATCTGCCGGAGTAGACCAACGGGGAAGGAAGCCACGCGTCGCTGAAGACGGATGCCGCCCTCGAGGCCGCTAGCCCGCTTGTCTCCCATTCTGCGCTGCCGTCAATGCCGACTCTGATGCCCGGGCGGAAGCGACTTCCGACAGCGACGAGAGAGGAGAGCAAATCGTGTTCGTCGCTTGTTGGCAGGAAACAGCGTTCGCATTGACAACGTGCCAGTGCCGAAGACCATGGTGAGGATGACGCGCGTCGCGGCCTGTCTTGTCACCCCTGCTCTACATGACGGTGGGATACGGTTGGAGGTCAGAGGCCGGCCTCGCCGCGAGGGTCTGTACTATGGAGGAGGTGTGCATGTCAAATTTTGCCTGAATCTAACTTGGCCAGAGTGAACAAAAACGCACGGTAAGTGTCACACATCGAAAACCACTTATTTGTGCATAGTAACTAGTAACGAGTTACGTATCGTACCACTTAAAGTGCAAAAAGTAGGTAACTGGTTAAATTAGAGACTAAACTTATACAGTTTTTTAGCAATAACTTTTTTTGTTTGAATTTCATG
>JAAERL010001193.1 GCA_024230435.1 Desulfobacteraceae bacterium | reverse complement strand
ATGGCTGATTCATCTGGCAGAACACTGCTATTTTGGGCAGCAAGAAATGGCCACGCAGATGTGGTTAAAGAGCTGCTATCGCGTCCTGAAATTGATGTAAACCGGGCTGATCACGATGGCTGGACACCACTATTTTTGGCAGCAGCAAAGGGCTGCGTTGATGTGGTAAAAGAGCTGCTATCGCGTCCTGGAATTGATGTGAATAAGACCGATGAACGGGGCAAAACACTGCTTTATTGGGCAGCAAGAAATGGCCACGTAGATGTGGTAAAAGAGCTGCTATCGCGTTTTGAAATTGATGTGAATAAACCGGCTACAGATTTTGGCGATACACCGCTATGTTGGGCAGCAAGAAATGGCCACGCTGATGTGGTAAAAGAGCTGTTATCGCATCCTGAAATCGATTTGAATATGGCTGATCCATATGACGAAACACTGCTATATTGGGCAGCAAGCAATGGCTACGTTGATGTGGTAAAAAATCTGCTATCGCGCCCTGAAATTGATGTGAATCAGGCTAATGAACGGAGCATAACACCGCTATATAAGGCAGCAGAGAATGGCCACATTGAGGTTGTAAAAGATTTGCTATCGCATCCTAAAATTAATGTGAATCAGACTAATAGATATGGCGAAACACCACTAATAGGGGCAGCATGCTTTGGCCACTTCGATGTTGTAAAAACGCTGCTATCGCATCCTAAAATTAAGATGAATAGACGCGCGCGTAAGTATTTAGACCGCCTTGTAGCCCACAATGATGTGAATTCCATTCAAGAGATTGTTTTAAATGGATGTCCCAAAGAGGTTTACGATTATTTGAAAAATAAAGCTACTAATACTGACAATCAGGAACTAATAGAAAGGCTTCATTACCTTGTGCGCGGTTATTCAAATACGGAGGCTCTTGGTGGTCATAACAGAGTGTATAATACAAACGGCATACCTAAAGACCTTCTTAGGATCGTTAAAAAATATCTAAATCCGAATTTGACGTAAAAGCAGACACAATCTATAAAATCAAATGGCCTCTTTTGTTGTGATAAGAGGCCATTGTTCAGCGACAATTATAATTCCCGTTTTTTTATTCCCCTGACACCTGCTGCTATACCGATTTTTAAGCCTAAAATCTGGATGTATCATAAACGAACGTTTGTGATACACACGACAGATCGTATACCTGATTTCATAGGGTTTTAGAAAACACTTGTCTTAAAGAAGCCTGTCAAACTTGCATTTACAAGCCAAGTGGCCTTAAAAACGATTATTTGCATGCATTGAAGCCTGACATGCTAATTCTGTGGGAATTTTTTCCTTTATTTTTTAGGAATGCCCGTAGTTCATTTTTCATTACAAAGTGATAATTTTGCCGTCAGTTGCAGGTTAAGTGGGCGTGTTAAGCTCGTATTTAGTTAGCAACCTCAAATTTCTTTCCATCCAACAGTATAACAGAAAAAAGGGCTGCTCAAATCGAGCGGCCCTTTTTTTTCGAGGATATGTTTTCCGGAGCCTTTATTATTTTGCTGGTTCTTTTTTTCCACTGATATGCTGAATTTTAATTTTTATAACCTTGGTGGCCTTATCTTTTTTCTCAATGTGTCTTTTACCCTCTTCCACAAACTCAGGAGAAAATTTTTCTAATAACCATACAAGGGCATTATACCGTTCTGTTCCCTGCACTTCTGATGCAACTCCAAACGCAATTGCACTTACATAATTGGTAGCAAATTCAGAGGGTAATATTTTTGTCTCCCCTACAACGCAAAATGATACTTTGGGATTGTCTTTAATATTATTAATTTTATGGCCAGTCAGGGCACAATGGAAATATATACAATTGTCCTTATATGCGTAGTTCAGGGGTACT
The DNA here is from genome assembly GCA_024230435.1 of Desulfobacteraceae bacterium. Classification (GTDB taxonomy): domain Bacteria; phylum Desulfobacterota; class Desulfobacteria; order Desulfobacterales; family Desulfosarcinaceae; genus UBA2230. The sequence goes on along the minus strand of JAAERL010001193.1, from coordinate 4,690 downwards.
CCATATGGTTGCTCTTCATTATCAACCGTCGATAAGACTCCATATTCACAAGACGTTAGCAATTTAATCGCTTCATCCGTTCCAATCTCTTTGTCTTTTCTTCTCATTTCTCTCATGATTTTAAATCTTTCCATCCATTTCTGGGATTCTTAATTCAATGATAGGCGTCATGTTTGGCCTTGGTTGATGGAAACAAGACTTTAAGTCAAGATTTATCTATTCCTATTTTTTACTTCACTTCCACTTAAATCCCGAGAGTATCTATCCGAGCACTTTGACCATTACAATGGCCTCTTATCACTACAAAAAGAGGCCATTTAATTCTATAGATTATGCCCGTTTTTTGGACAAATCCGGATTTAGATATTCTTTAATGATATTAAGAAGATCTTCATGTACGATTTCTTTTCCAATATATGATTCGTTATGGCCATCAAAAGCCTTAGTATTTGCATAGCCGGACACAAGGTTGTGTTGTCTTTTCTTAAACCAATTTATTAGTTGCGGATTGTCAGCCTCATTAGCTTTTGTGTACAAATATTTGTAGACATTTTTGGAACATCCATTTAAAACAATCTCTTGAATGGAATCCACATCAATGTGGGCTATAAGACGATCTACATACTTACGCTCTTTATTATCCATCTTAATTTTAGGATGCGTTAGCATTTTAGGATGCGTTAGCAGCTCTTTTACCACACCAACGTGGCCCTCTTTTGCTGCCCAATATAACGGTGATCGGCGATTATAATCAAGCTGAATGATATCAATATCCGGATCCAATAGCAACAATTTTACAACATCAGCGTGGCCCTCTTTTGCTGCCGCTATTAGCGGGGAAACGCCATCACGATCAAGCTGATTCACTTTAATTTTATTACAGGAATTAGGATGCGTTAGCAGCTCTTTTACCACATCAGCGTGGCCCTCTTTTGCCGCCGCTATTAGCGGGGAAACGCCATCACGATCAAGCTGATTCACATCAATATCTGGGTCCAATAGCAACAATTTTACAACATCGGTGTGGCCCTCTTTTGCCGCCGCTATTAGCGGGGAAACGCCATCACGATCAAGCTGATTCACTTTAATTTTATTACAGGAATTAGGATGCGGCAGCAGCTCTTTTACCACATCAGCGTGGCCATTTCTTGCTGCCCAATATAACGGTGATCGGTCATTACAATCAAGCTGATTCACTTTAATTTTATTACAGGAATTAGGATGCGTTAGCAGCTCTTTTACCACATCAGCGTGGCCATTTCTTGCTGCCCAAGATATCAGTGATCGGTCATTATAATCAAGCGGAGTCATATCAATATCCGGATCCAATAGCAACAATTTTACAACACCGGTGTGGCCTTTGCTTACTGCTGTAAATAGCCCTTGCTCGCCCACAAAAGCACCAGCTTTTATCCACTCCCTTGCACACTTGGTCTCCCCATTTTCTATTGCGCTGAAAAGTTGCTTATCTTTATAACTCTGTGATGCAATGTTTCTACAACTGCTTCTGATTTTTTTTCCTATTTTTTTCAATAATGAAATTGAAGATTTCGCACCATCAATATTTTTATTATTACTAAGAGTTCTCGCTTTAGGAGATTGCTTATGCTCTGAGGACTGTAACTTTTCTGCTGGGTTTCCGCTATTATAGTTGTCGTTTTGTCCGCTCTGGTAAACGTTGTTGCTGTTTAAAAGTTGTGCTGGATCAAGTGCCATGGAAAGTAACTCCTTTTCAATAGGTTGATCAATAGGTTATTGTTTCTAAAATTTTCTTAACTATTAGCTTGATATGAGCCTGATAATCTGTCGTTGAGCTCAAAGCCTATGACATTCAGCAACAAGCATGCCATTAGTTTACTCTACTAGTGTACTATCAGCTTATGTAATGGTCAACAAAAAACGGACACAAAATTAAGCCACTTTTAAATATTGTTCTTTTCTATAATTCATCGGGGACACATACCCCAAATATGAATGAAATCGAATGCTATTATAAAAAGTAATATAGTCGAGCATTTCATTTTTTGCCGCATCACGCGTTATAAACCTGCAAGCAGTTAGCCGCTCTGATTTCAAGGAACGGAAAAAGCGCTCGGTTGGAGCATTATCCAAACAATTATCTTTGCGGCTTCAAGTTCGCGGGGTGAAATGCCGGTTTCGGTCATTTTTGATTTTTCTTGACGTTGATCTCTGACCCAACGGATAACATTGTTGCTATTGATTCCAAGCCGGCTAGCAACCTCACTGTAGCTGTACCCTTGCTCTGTAACTAGTTTGATAGCATCGTTTTTAAATTCTGTTGTGTATTTTTTACGTTTTTGTTTTTGAACCATTGAACACCTCGTTGTCTTTCAAGGTCGTAATCAACATCAATCCAGAGTTGTTTTTCCTGAAAGGCCATTGTCTTAAACCCACTCAAAATCACACATAGCTCCGATGAACTCAATCCTGCGGGTCCATTCTCGAATGCGATGTTTTTAGCTAGCAACCGTGCCAATTACCAGGACATTGCACTAAATGTCGATACCTTTGTTGGCCTGTCGTTAATAACCCTTAACAAAGTGTCCGTTCCGTTTAAGGCGATTTACAGTTAAAGAATATACCATCTTGTATGTCTTTTTTCCCGTCTTGTGCGTTATGCCAAAGGTTCGAATACGTAAAGTATGCAGACTGATCAGCAAAACCTTGGCGCGCCTTGAATATGAAAAAAAATTCTGCTCAATCTGGTATATTCTTTTCCGGCAATCGCCTAAACCATAATAACCATAATATATTCGTGTAAAATTGGGTAAAACTAAATAAAGAGGGAAAAAATCCTCACAAAAATTGGTAGCCAGCCGTTAGCCATTGATATAAGCTAATTTACAGACCTAATAGCTTATATATGCTGGTACTAATGTAAGTTTGAAGGGGTTCTCTAATACAAGTTCTTTCTTGTGTATCACTAACGTTTGTTTGTTTGGGCAAATTTGAATTTAGATAATTTTTAACGGTTCTAAGAATGCTTTTAGGTACGTGTGCTTCCGCATTATACGCTTTGTAATGACCGCCAAGAGCCCCCGTATTTGCATAGCCGGACACAAGGCAGTCTTGTTTGTGACTAAGCCTTTCTATTAGTTGCGGCATGCCAGCCTTAATAGCTTTAGTGTGCAAATGTTCGTAAACTTTTTTGGAACATCCATTTAATATAATCTCTTGAATGGAATCCACATCATTGCTGTCTGCAAGTCGATCTAAATACTTACGCACGTCTTCATTCATCTTAATTTTAGGATGCGATAGCAGTGCATTTATAACATCAACGCGGCCCTTCCTTGCTGCCCAATTTATCAGTGTTTCGTCCCATCTATCAGCCAGATTCACATAAGTGTCAGGATGCGATAACAGCAATTTTACAACATCAACGAAGCCCTTTCTTGCTGACCAATTTATCAGTCTTTCTTCCCATCTATCAGCCTGATTCACATCAGTCTCAGGATGCGATAGCAGCAATTTTACAACATCAACGTGGCCTTTTATTGCTGCCGCATGTAGCGCTGTTTGGCGATAATCATTAGTAGCCCTCTTATTCACATTAATACCAGAATGCGATAGCAGCAATTTTACAATCTCAACGCGGCCAGTCCATGCTGCCACATATAACGGTGTGTAGCCCTCGTCTTTAGTCTGATTTACATCAATTTTATTACAGGAATTAGGATGCGTTAGCAGCTCTTTTACAATCTCAACGCGGCCATATTTTGCTGCCCGATATAGCGCTGTTTGGCCATCTCTATTAGGTTTATTCACATCAATACCAGAATGCGATAACAGCAATTTTACAATCTCAACGCGGCCACTTTCTGCTGCTGTAGATAGCGCTGTTTGGCCGCAATAGTTATTAGCACTATTCACATCAATTTTAGTATGCGATAACAGCAATTTTACAATCTTAACGTAGCCTCTTTCTGTAGCAGTAGATAGCGGTGTTTGGCCCTCTCTATTATGCTTATTCACATCAGTCTCAGAACGCGATAACAGCGTTTCTACAATCTCAATGTGGTTTTCTTTTGCTGCCCGATATAGCGAGTTTCCCTTATTCACATCAATTTCAGGATGCGATAGCAGCAATTTTACAATCTCAACTCGGCCTCTTTCTGCTGCTGTAGATAGCGCTGTTTGGCCACCATAGTTATTAGCATTATTCACATTAGTCTCAGAACGCGATAACAGCAATTTTACAATCTCAACGCGGCCTTCATATGCAGCCTCAAATAGCGCTGTTTGGCCATATATATTAGACTTATTCACATCAATATCAGGATACGATAGCAGTAATTCTACAATCTCAACGTGGCCATTTTTTGCTGCCTCTAATAGCTGCGTTTGGCCCCTTATATCAGCTTTATTCACATCAGCACCGGCCTTTAACCACTTCTTTGCCCACTTAGTATTACCATTTTTTATTGCCTCAATAAATAACTTATTTTTATTATTCTGTGAATAAGCGTTTTCTCTAATAGTCTGTCTTGCAAGCTTTACAACCTTGAGCCCTTTAGATTCCGCACCATCAATATTTTTATTATTACAAGCTTTCGCTTTGCGAGGTTGATTTTGGTTTGAGGGCTGTAACCTTCCTGCTGGCTGATTGTTTTGATTTGTCCTATTATCGGTGTCGTTTTGTCCGTTCTGGTAAACGTTGTAGTTGTTT
>JAAERL010001192.1 GCA_024230435.1 Desulfobacteraceae bacterium | reverse complement strand
GTCATGGCAAAAGTCTATTTTAAAAATAATTGATAAATTTCTGTTTTTTACATACTCCTTGTGACAACAAAAATATTCGACTTCATCTTGTATCTACAGTACATATAGGGTTATGCTAAAGTATTTTTGTGTTGAAAGTTTCTCTTTTTGGATGCCCTCATTAGCCGCTCATTTTGTTGCAACCAGAACATCTCAGAAGGTCAGGCTGCTTGCACCTTTCTCAATGAGGGCATTTACTGGACCAAAATCGACATGATAGGCGTAGCATACTCACAAGAGGGTACTAAGGGCACATATACGCTGGAAAAGGGACAGCCTAGCGACTGTCCACTAGCAATACCTACAACTATTCCCCTTCCGTAAAAGTAATGGCTCCAACGAGTACGTTCTGGTCAAGAAAAAAACCAAAATTTTGTTCCATGTTCAGGTAACCAATTGAAGCAAATGGGGAGATTTTCAGGCCATTTCAAGGCATTTGAAATTCGGCCATGGATTGGGCCCTTCTTCCTAACTAAGAATAACACTTGATTGTAATGTCAAAAATTTTAATGTG
>JAAERL010001191.1 GCA_024230435.1 Desulfobacteraceae bacterium | reverse complement strand
GAAGGTTGTCAAATTATCATGTGTGCATTGTTGTTATTTTTAATCATTTCACCATGATTTTTTTGTACATTCTGAATTACTAAAAAGAGTGGGTTTGTCCATTAACTAAATTGCTGGTGTGGCCTGCTTTTGTAATTTTTCTTGTGTGATATACCCATCGTCCCAGGGTAACAATATTTCAGAATGCTTATAATATTGAAAAATACTTTCTGATGGGAGACCAACATAAAAAATCAACCAAGCCTTAACGTGGACACACACGTCTGGATGGCTCAAAGAATGAAAAATACCGCATGTCCGAACCACTTTTTTCACAACATTCTTTACCCACTTCAAGACCCTTTTCGAAGACAGTGGTCCTCAAATGGCATCATGATATGATACTTTGAAACTGTATTTCAACATCAAATTTGCATACTTGCCAGCTAAAAAAGTGTAATTCCATGCGGTCACGTGTGACTCCAATTACTGGAGAAAAAAGCTGTGGGTTGGGTTCATGTGGTCATACCGTCTCTCGGAAATGCAATATCTTGTCTAAGATTTGGTCCTTCATTTTGATTATGTCGGACTCCTGTATCTGGGCAATTTCCTTTGACTGCTTTTTCTGTAAAACGTAGCTCATGGAGGCAAACT
>JAAERL010001190.1 GCA_024230435.1 Desulfobacteraceae bacterium | reverse complement strand
GGCCAAATTTTTGAGCCGATACATGCAAAAGTATGGGGGTGCAAGTGTTTCCTCAGATACACTTGCACTCTGTACAGAGAGTTTTCGTTCAACCAATTCTCCTGCATTAAATACCTATAAGCATGTCCTGACTAAGCAGGACGTATTTGCAAACACCAAAGGGGACAAAAATGACATTTATCCTCCAACTGTGACTGAAATAGCGCAGACACAAAAAAGAGATCCAAAATTAAAGGGCCTTTTCAAAAAAGACCCTAAATTAATTAAGGATATGTCATTAAAAGTGATTGATGAGACAGACATTATTGTTTACAAGAACAAACGTCTTGTCATACCTGATTCTATGACAGATCAGGTAGTACAATGGTACCATCATTATCTGATGCACCCTGGACATACGCAATTAGCAGAAACGCTAAAAGCTGCAATGTATTGGAAAGATATGCTTTCCGATGTGAAAAGACACGTAAAACATTGTAAAGGTTGCCAAAAAGGCAAGAAATGCAAACTGAGGTATGGTAAACTTCGCCAAGACTGCAGAAACCATCCCTTGGAAATGTGTGTGCACCGATTTAGTTGGTCCATAT
>JAAERL010001189.1 GCA_024230435.1 Desulfobacteraceae bacterium | reverse complement strand
TTAAGCCCACCTACGAAGCTGCAACACCGCCAGTCTCGCGTTTGCGCAAGGCTGTTTGTCGGCTGGATGGACCTTTAAGCGGTCCTACGTAGCTGCAACACCTCCTGCCAAGCGTTTGCGCAAGGCCTTTTGTCGGCTTGATGGAGCTTTAAGCCGACCTACAATACTTCGCACAAAGTTCAATGCCACAAGCAAAAACGGCAACCCAAGAAGATTGATTGACCTTCTCAGATTGCCGTTGTTCAATGTTTCGTTAGGCCTTTTGTCGGCTTGATGGAGCTTTAAGCCGACCTACAATACTTCTTTTATGGTGCAAAGGAAAAAAAATGCAAGTTGGATTGAGTAATGCGTAGTCCAACCTGCAAATTTTTCTTCAAGTTATCCATGCGCCGGACACATTGAAACAATCGTTAGTCTATTTATTCTCCCTAAAGCTTGTTTTCCAATCAGGCGCTAACATGGCGGTTCAGGACTTTAACGGGCTGATTCTATGCCGGTAAAGGCGTTCATAAAACGGGTAATGGGTATCGTATAAGCGTTTGAGGTGATCGCTGTTTTCAATTGTTACCTCAAAAACTTCCATATTTTTTTGGATGCCCGAACTTTTGGCGGCGTCTTTGTGCCAGTCTTTCCAAATATCCCATTCTTTTTTATGGGATTGATCCCAGGTCATTGCTTCCTGGATAAAGGGAATTTTGACAGCGTTGCAATAGGAGTTCATGATGGCGCCGGGATCATTTTCAAGATCGGTTGCATCAACAACTACAGGGGGGGTCCCGTTAATTTGGCTTACTTTTTCAAAAACGTTGTAAAGCTGTTCTAAACCAATTTCCCGGGATGTTACATCCTTATTCATTGCATAATAGGAAGGAATCGCTTTTGCCGGGTCTCTGATCAGAAAGGTGTTGACGAGTCTGCCGAGAAAATCCGAATCTTGCACGACCGGTTTGAAGCAATGGGAGCACATGTCCTTAAAGAATACCGGGGATGTTTCTGCCGAATCGATCACATGTTTTTTTATATCCGGGTATGCTGTGGGGTGATCCGGGTCGATAAACTGCTGTTCGATTGTCGCTGTGTCGTTATGCACATAGTAATAGTATGAAAACGGTTCATGCAGGACGTTAAAATCCCCCCGCTCCATCATTACGCGTTCAAAGGCTGTTGATATTGATCTTGGATGCGTCCATAGCGCGACAATTGGGCCCATATACAAAACCTCCAATTTTTTAAAGATTTATATTTGGAACATCCAGGATACTTAACATACCCGTTGCTTGCAGCACAACCGGATTTGCTTTTATTTTATTTGCGTTTAAGGTCCTGATCATATTTGCGGGTCATGGCAAAGATCACCGGGCTTAAAGCCAAAAGACCGATAAGGTTTGGAATGGCCATCAATCCGTTGAAGGTGTCTGAAATATTCCAGACAAATTTCAGGGGTACTGTGGCGCCGATATAAACAGCGGCGACCCACAGAAACTTGTAAACAAAAATCGCCTTTACCCCCAAGATAAATTCGAAGCACTTGGAACCATAATAGTACCAGCCCAAAATGGTTGAAAAAGCGAAAAACACCAAGCCAAACGCCACGATAAAGGAGCCGAAGCCGGGAAGTATCCGGGAAAACGCGGTAGTGGTAAGGGCTGCGCCGGACAGATCACCGGCGATGCTCATCAGCCCGCTTTGATCGAAGCTCACGAGTCCTGAGACAAGGATGACCAGGGCGGTCATGGTGCAGATCACAAGGGTGTCAATAAAGGGCGATAAGGAGGCGATGATGGCCTGGCGGACCGGACTGTCGCTTTTGGATGCGGCGTGGGCGATGGGTGCGCTTCCAAGGCCCGATTCGTTGGAAAAGATGCCTCTGGCAACACCATAGCGGACCACAGTGCCTAAAAGAGCGCCTCCTACGGCTTTGCCCGAAAAGGCGTTGCTTAAGATCAGGGCAAAGGCCTCGGGAACCGCGTCTACTCTTAAATACAGGATCACCAATGCGCCGCTGACATAGATCAAGGCCATGGCCGGGACGATTTTGGATGTGACCATTGCGATGCTTTTTATGCCGCCGATGATAACCAGTGCTGTAAGAATTGCGATAACGGCGCCTGTGACAGTGTAAGGGACATTAAAGGTGTTATTGACGGCATCGGCAACAGAGTTGGACTGGACCATATTGCCGATGCCAAAAGCGGCGATGAATCCGAAAAAGGCAAACGCCCAGCCTAACCATGTCCAGTTTCCGCCAAACCGCTCTTTCATCCCCAGTTTGATGTAATGCATAGGGCCGCCGGATTTTTCACCTTTTTTGTTTGTGATCCGGTACTTAACGGCAAGGACCGCTTCTGCGAATTTTGTGGCGCCGCCGACGGCTGCGGTAATCCACATCCAGAATACGGCCCCCGGACCACCAGAGGCGATGGCGGTGGCCACACCGGCAATGTTTCCGGTGCCGATGGTTGCAGACAAAGAGGTCATCAGGGCCTGGAAGGGAGTGATATCCCCTTGACCCGAATAACTTTTTGAAAAGAGAAGTTTAAACGCATGCCCGAGTTTACGCCACTGGACCACACGTGTTCCGATGGTCAGGATAACGCCGGTGCCTACCAGGAAACTGATCATGAAGGGTCCCCAGGCAAAACTATTAATTTTGCCCACTAACTCGTTGAGCGTCTCCATAAAAACCTCCTTATTTAACTATGTTTTAGAGCTGTGGCAAAGGCTGCGGTGTAGCAAAGGGCGGCAGCGCCCAGCAAGCATGGTATTCCACCATAAATTGCTAAGACAATTCCAAGTACCGGTCCGATCAGTGAACCGCACCCATTTAAGCCCCAGGCCCAGGCAACAGCTTTGGGATCTTTGGTTTTCAGTGCTGATATGGCCAGAGGAAAGGCAAAGCCCATGGAAAAAGCCAATGGGCAAATCAGAATCGGGGCCAGCGTTATGCGTACCGGCAAAGGCGTTGCCATCAATGCATTCAGAACCGGGGGCAGTCCGGCAAGATACAAAACAATCAAGCCCGCTACCACAACGGCGGCAATACCGGAGTACTTCAATTGGTTGTCCCGGTTTGGTAAGAAGCGCTGCGAGATGCCGCCGCCTAAGCCCGCCATGGCCAGAAAGGCTGCCAATGTCACTGCTACCGCAAGCACAGGTTCATTTAAAAAAAGACTCATTTTTTTTATGATAGCAAATTCGGTCAGCATAAACCCCGCGCCAAGCAAGAAATATAGCACGCCTTTGGGAGTCCTTTTTTTTTTTGGCCTGAAACGGCGCAGCGGCAGGTACACGGCCAGCAAAGATAAAAGCGCGGCCTGTAAAAAGGTGGCGGCCAGTACCGGTTCGGCAAACGAGAGCAGTCCAAGGGCCCCGCTTTGACGCAGATCAAAAAGCTCTTTCACGGTTGCGGGTTTTGTGAAACGGGAAAAATAGGGGCAGTTATCGAAAACCGGGCGGATGTCGAATTTATAACGCTTTTCATATATCCCGGAATCCGGTCCGAGAATTTGCAGGGCGCTATTATAGAAAAGCGGTGTGCTGATCCGGTTCCAGCGGTTTACTTCCTTTAAGGCGATACCCGGAAACCAAACGGGGTCGAACTGCCGGTTGCTGCAAAATTTTCGGATCCGGTTAACGTCTTCTAAAGTCAACGGGCTGTTTTTGACGATAAGATAAACGGTGCGCAAGCTTCTGATAAAGGCCAGGTGAGTGGAGGGGTTTTCAACGCCGGAGATTTTCAGGGCTGCGGCAGCGGTGTTTAAAAGCCGCAGGCCGGCCCGCGGCGGCAGATCCGAGGGACCGGACAGGGAAATAAGACCATTTTTGTTCAGTTTCGCCAGCGCTTCACAAAAGGCTTCCACCGTGTGCAGATGACCGGCGGCAAGGGCCGATTCGTTGGGCGGGCCAATGACGATCAGGTCGTAAAGCCCGGGAGCGGTTCTTAAAAAACCCCTTGGAGCACCAATTTTTAAATGTACGTGCTGAGCATCAAGGTGCTTCCAGGCACGGTCTATCTTACTGTCATGGTACAGGCTCTTCCATCCCGGATTTGAAACAACCGCATCGGCCCGCGAGGCTTGCCGGGTGGCGGCCCTGGCTAAATGCTCCATGACAGGCGTTTCAAGCACAAGTACCCGCGGCCGGAATAACAGGCGGTAGGCCAGTGCTTCAGGCAAGTAGTCAAGGTATGAAAGCGAATCGCTTTTTCCAGCGGCGGCAATCAGCGGCTCGAAGCTGCCGCCGTCCGTGAACGCGCCCCATTGTTCATCTACGCTTTGTGTGAAGGCGAGGCTGAGCCCGGGTGCGTACCGGTATGGTGCGAGTATGTTTTTGGTAACCGTGATTCTGCCCAGGCCGGTAAAGATATCGGCGACTTTTTGGCCGCCCTCGGCGCTAAGGGCAATGGAAAGGGGTTTGCTGTCAGATGGGATCAACCTGACGGCGTGTTTTACATTTGTGGCGGGGCCAGCAAAAGCCAATACCAGCAGCGCGATAGCAAGAAGTTTTCTCATAGGCAATAATATTAATGCTGCTGCCGTTAATCCGCCGCACCATGGAAGCCATAGCCCTTGAGCCTCCGGCAGCCAGAGACAGGCAAGCCCGGCAAGGCTGCCTGCTGCCGCGCCCGTGAGGTCTGCCCTGTAGACAAATCCCGCTGACGTTTCTTCTGAACAATAGGCCAGCCCCACACCGCAGGCCGCGGCAAAAAAAGGCAGGGACAAGATCAGGTAAAGCATCACAAGCCAGACGGATTCTGATGGGGACCAAAGCCATTGGCCTGGATACACGGGGATATGTTGTGACACTTGAAAACACACCACCGAGCCGCCGGCGAATATCCCTGAGAAAAGACAAAACCAGGCCCGGAAGCGGCGCAGCACCCTTGCTCGCAAATAGGCCAGAAACACACCGCTTACCCCGTAAGCGAGCAGAACTAGGCTCAGAACCATGAAAGTTAAATGATAAAAGCGGGTCATGGATAAAAGGCGAACAAGAATAACTTCATAGGCCAGGGATGATCCTGAAAGCACAAAGATGCAAACACCGGTAGAAGATAGCTTTTTCATTTCTTCCGGGTCAGGGGTACAAAACGCACTGGCAGAATCTGGCGTGTGGATAGGTCTGCGTTTTTATCTTTGGTGACCACTACCAGTTGCTGCACGGAAAACCTTCCTCCAACGGGTATGACCATGCGTCCGCCTTTTTTTAACTGGGATAAAAGGGGAGGCGGAATATGGCCGGCGGCCGCGGTTACAATGATACCGTCAAATGGAGCGTGCTCTTTCCATCCGAAATAGCCATCTCCGGTTTTTAGGCGCATCTTGTCATATCCTAGTTTTTGTAGCCGTTTTTTGGCGCTTTCGGCCAGCGGGCGTATGATTTCGATCGAATAAACCGTGACCTGCATTTGAGCAAGCACTGCGGCCTGGTAACCGGAACCGGTTCCTACTTCAAGAATTTTATCCCCAGGCTTTGCGGCAAGCAGGTTGCTCATCAAAGCGACGATATAGGGCTGTGAGATGGTTTGACCGTAGCCGATAGGCAACGGATTGTTATCATAAGCGCGGCGAATAAATCTTTTTGGGACAAAGCGGTGCCTTTTTACCGTTGCCATTGCCTGCATAACGGCCGGGTCCAACCGGCCGGCGCCGATGTAATCGCTTGTTTGTGCAACGTAGGCTTCGATTTCTTTGATTAACGCCGCCCTGGCAGAGGCAAAACGGTTTTCATCCTTCTGTCCTGCGAATATCCGGCAGGGAGCCAAAGAGATCATAATACACGTCATGACGACAAGTGTTGTCATTCTGATCATGGATGGGCCTCTTTGAGCAAAGAAACGTTATGAGTGAATGCTTTTTATACTTAAACAGGTTATATCGAGAGGCTTTCGGGAGTCAACACCCATGTTAATTTTGCAATTTTTCCGGCCCTAAAAACGCAAAACGCAGAGCCGGGTTGTTTGTTGCTTGATGAGTAAAAATACTCGACAAGTGATACGTTTATAACATGTTTTTTGTTCAAAAAAAGTTTGATTAACCTAACTTTTTGGCCCTCTCAGTTTAATTTTTCCGGCGAAAGCTGAAGCCGTCAGGATTCGAAATGACAACCTAAAAAAGACCACCTGTGATAACCGAAATTTGACCACCCTAGGCCTTGGTTAATTATAGGGAATGGTCAATGTTCGCCGCCCCCCCCCCTCAGTAATAGAGGGGCCGCAGGTGACCGATACTAAAGAGTGGGGCCGAGCGGTCTTCACCTAGTTGTGTTTCTTTTGTTATTGATACTGACATAACCCTAATTTTGCGTTTGCTTTTTTTCTTCGCCTTTTCGGGCTTTTTGTATGAACTGTCAGAAGAAGGCGGTTTGCTGGAATTTTGTGAATTTTTATTCGTCTGTGTTTCAAGCCCTAAGGCGATTGGCGGAAAAGAATATACCATATTGGGCTTCGATTTTTTTTCGTCTTCAAGGCATGCAAAAGTTTGCATACTTAACGTATTCGCACCTTTGGCATAACACACAAGACGGGAAAAAAGACATGCAAGATGGTATATTATTTAACTGTAAATCGCCTAAGATATATTGTTGACAGGCTCAGGAGTAGAGATCCAATCAAGCTGTGTGATCGATCTTTTATTTTCCATGCTGCTGATATAACATACAAAAAAAATAAAACGTATAGTTTTATTTTCAATTATTTCGAATAGTTGCCCCATGGCAAAATAATAGCTATAATTTCAGCGTATTGCAACCGCTAACGCACCCCCTGAACACGTACAAAGAATCCGTATATTTTTTGTTTTTAGTATTAAGTACCTGTTCCAAATTCTTCATACTGCAGACTAAGAGTAAACGCGCATGCTACTTTGTAGTGCTCTGATATTGTTATTAGAAAATTGTTGACTTCAAATTATATTTCTGTTTTGCTCTGGACCGTTTCAGGTGCTTGGATAATACACAAGCTAAAAGGGAACCCGGTGTAAATCCTGGACGGGCCCGCCGCTGTAATCGAGGACGAAAGCTACAACAAGCCACTGTCTGTTAATGATGGGAAGGTGTAGTCAGTAGGTTGATTCGAAAGTCAGAAGACCTGCCTGAAATCGAGTGCGCGTTAAAGCGGTACCGGGTAGAGGGCGCATTTTATTTTCTTTTTTCTTTATACACGCCCTTTACTTCTTTTATCTCAGCGGACAAGAGATAGTCAGCCATCTGAGGATTACAACAGGGCATCCCCGGATCATTTTTATAATGGTCCGGGGATTTTTTTTCTCTCCCCGGCCGGAAATTTTCTTAAAGGAGGAGAAGTAGTATGAAAAAAGCGTACCCCGTTGCATTCCTTTTCTTTTTAGCCTGTATGCAGGCTGCTCCCGGCCATAGTGCAGACCTAAGTCCCCAGACACCGGCCATGATGGATGAGATTGTGGTGACGGCCAGCCGGAGCGCTGAATTCAGAAAAGAGATAAGCGCCAACCTGACAGTGGTTGACCGCGAAGAAATTGAGCAGTCCTGCAGCCGCAATGCAGGGGACCTGTTGGCAGAGAAAGGAATCGGCCATATCAAGAGATATCCCGGCAATCTTACTACCATAGGTATTCGTGGCTATAGAAATGATACCCATGGAAATGATTTGCAGGGACATGTTCTCGTCTTGCTTGATGGGCGCAGGGCCGGTACCGGAAATGTTGCCAAGCTGTTGACCAAAAATATTGAAAAAATAGAAATAATCCGGGGTCCTGGGGCGGTTCAATATGGTTCTGCCGGTATGGGTGGGGTTATCAATATCATCACTCGCCAGGCAGAGACCAAGGGGATGTTTCTTGAAGCCGGTGGTGGCTCCTTTGATACCTGGGAAAGGTCAATCGGCGGTACTTTCAAGGAGAATGGATTTGATTTTGCCGGATCCTATACACATCTGACCTATGACGACTATGACACCGGCGGCGGTGACACCTATGACAATACCGGTATTGATTACGAAACCGGGATTAGCGCTAATCTTGGTTATTCCTTTTCTGAAAATCATCGGCTTGGAGTCACCTTTACCCGCTTTGACGCTGAGGAGCCTGGTTCGCCAAGTTATTTCAGCAAGCCTGATCTGGATGATGTCACTAACAAGGATTATTATTCTATTGATACCAGCTACACAGGAGCAACAGAAAATGAGCAATACCAGTGGATGGCCAGGTATTTCTTTGGCAAGGATGAAAATGAATGGATAGACAATACAGGATCTGATCCTTCAGGATTGGACGACGGTATCCCTTCTGCCAATGAGACTGACCAGCAGGGACTTCAGGCCCAGGTAACCGGCGCCTATGACTTTGCCACCATGACTGTTGGTTTTGACTGGCTTGATTGCGAGGTGAAAAACACCTGGACACCTGAAGAAACAACCTACTCTAATCCTGCCTTATTTTTTATGGGAAAATCTCCCCTTTTGGGTGAGGATTTGACCGTTAATCTCGGCCTTCGTTATGACTGGTATGATGTAGAGGTAACAGAACCGGCAGGCGGAGATGAAAGCCGGAACAACTTTACTCCCCAGATTGGTTTTGCCTGGATGGTCACCGATGAGTTAAAAATACGCGGCCAGTATGCTGAAGCCTTTATGATGCCTTCAGCCAAACAGCTTTCTGCCGATTATCCCGGTTTTACCGGGCAGGTTGTGGGGAACCCCGATCTTGATCCTGAAAACAGTTCCACCTATGAGGCGGGTATTGACTATTTTCATAAGAGCCTGAAGGCATCCCTGACCTATTTCCACTCTGATTTTGAAGATAAAATTGTGACCGACTACCAGTCAAACGGCGACCAATCCTGGACAAATTTGGGTGACACCACGATTGCAGGTTTCGAGGTTGAATTCAGTTATGACCTGGCAGAATGTTTTAACTGGGCTTGGGAGATGCGTCCTTACCTGGGCATGACCATTCTCACTGAATATAAGGATGAGCAAACCGGTGAAAATCTCCTTTACACAAGTGGGACAAATCTTGCCGCCGGTCTGGTTGTCAGTAACGGGGCCGGACCCTTTGTCCGTCTAAACATCGCTTACACCGGCAAGCAGGATGTCATGGATTATGAATCCGGCTGGCCATATTCTGAAGTGGAACTGGCCTCCTCAACCGTCACGGATCTGGTTGCAGCCTATCGTTTCTATGAATCACCCGACTATGGCGCCTTTACCATTCGAGGCGAAATCAGAAATCTGTTTGATCAGAAATACGCCTATGCCAAGGGATATCCGATGCCCGGTATAAACTGGTTCCTCGGTCTACGCTGGGAGTATTGATTAAAGTGACTGCGGCGACCTGAAATTGTATTAAGGCGATTTGTGTTAAAGAATATACCATCTTGTATGTCTTTTTTCCCGTCTTGTGCGTTATGCCAAAGCTGCGAATACGTTAAGTATGCAAACTGATCAGCAAAAATTTGGCGCGCCTTGAATACGAAAAAAAATCGAAGCTCAATCTGGTATATTCTTTTCCGTCAATCGCCTAAATCTGGTTCGGTTGCAAAAATATTCAGAGGGCATGAAAGTGCCCTTTTCCAGGAATTTTTATGCAGTAAACAACGGGAAAGCAGCGTTGCCGTCACGATGCCGTATGGTGGAGCTTTCACGGAAAAAATGACAATACCGGTATCGCTTTTACCTTTTTTGTCTTTAATGAATGCTTTTAGAAAATTCCGGCCAATTTGATACCTGGAACCATGATTTTTTTTATAACCGGCACTTTTTCTGGAACCGGAATTTTTTGAACCTCCTGTTAACCCTGCCTGCTCGGCTTGCCGTGTTGCTTTCTGATTTTCAGGATAAATCTTCAAACCATCTTCAGGTCCGGCCCAGGCTCTCATTGCATTGTCAACAGGTGAGAATTTTCCGGTAATGTCTTTTAAATTAAGCCAGACCTTAAACGTTTTTGGATCGGCGTGTTCGTGGAGACGTACAAAGATTTCGATTTGTTTAGAATAAAGTTTCTGGTTAGCTTGAGGCTGCTCGATGGTCAGCAGTTTTGGCTTTGAGGGTTGCGAAATTTTCAAATCATTGACTATAGCTTTGAATTTGGATTCGTTTTCAAAGCGCGTCAATGGGTGCTTTCTCATTGTATGTGCCCACTGGCGCGCCACATAAAATGAATTTATGGGTAAACCGGTTTGGGGTATCAGCAACTTGGACGCATGTATATTTTTTTCATGGGAATACCCTTTTACCGGCAGAACACTAACCAGAAGCCACAAGAAGGTTGAAAAATACACCATCTTTTTTCTGTGCATGGTTTGCCCCCCCATAATAAAAAATGTAGTTTTAAGATGATATGCTGTTGTATATTGACAGTACCGCAGAAAAATTGAAACTGTCAAATTCTGTTATTAGGCGATGAGCTGTCAAGCAATTTACTTTCTCACTTACCTTTTTTGTCCCCCTTATTTTAAGCTTTAGAAATTTTTTTGACCAACTGTCAATCAGCGGCTGCCAATAGAATCAAACAGGTTGTTGAGCTGTTTTAACTATTTTGATCTAAAAAATTTTTCAATTCTGGAAAATGGAAACTGGAAATTAAATTGTTCAGGGCTATACTTGAAAAAAATCAACCATTTTGGGCGTCAACGCCAGGACAATAGCATGTAACCTTGACACATAACGTACTTAATCTGCTGTAGGAGTTTCATCGGGCAGGGTATCGCAGTCTTTACACACTATGCAGCCCTGACAGCTTTTCTCACAGCTGCCCTCACACACTTCAGAGTCAACTTCCGGACAAGTAGCTAAACAAGGTGAAGAACCCAAGTCGAAAAAAGTTGCTACCAGGCGATTCTGCTATGTTTCTAAGCAGGAATCATTCGGGGCAGGTATCTTCCGGGCCGGTATCTTCCAGGCCGGTATCATCCGGGCAGTTACCATCCGGGCAGGTATCTTCCAGGCCGGTATCATCCAGACCGGTATTATCCGGGCGGGTATCTTCCGGGCCAATATCTTCCAGGCCGGTTTCATCCGGGCCGGTATCTTCCGGGCCGGTATCTTCCAGGCCGGTATCATCCGGGCCGGTATCTTCCAGGCCGGTTTCATCCGGGCCGGTATCATCCGGGCCGGTATCATCCGAGCAAAACTCAGAATCATTGCACGTCTGGTCAATAGGCTCATCAGCCACTGCCTTATCAAAATCACTGCTGATAAAAAAAATTGCAACAAAAAATGACACTACGATGATAAGTAAAAAACCCCGTTTATTTTTTAAATTTTCTTTCATAGTTCTATTCCTTTCGTACGTGTTTCAAATTTGAATCACAGTTAATTGCTATTACTAAACAAAATGATGCTCAATGCCGGCGGATGAGAATGATGCTGAACAATTCGTGCAACGTTGTTCATCTGTCTTTATCTTGATCTGCATCTATCTTGGTCTGCGTTTTACAACAGATCGGCGATTATAATTTGTTTGCTGCCGCAGTAAGGCCGCAAACTTTATAACTGTATGCGCTGAAGCATTTCTTAAATGCTCGATGATGATGACATGTAAAACGCTGGCAGTGTCAGATGCGTAACAATGAGTCCACTTTAGGCGATTTGTGTTAAAGAATATACCATCTTGTATGTCTTTTTTCCCGTCTTCTGCGTTATGCCAAAGCCCGAATACGTGAAGTATGCAAACTTTGGCACGCCTTGAATACGAAAAAAAATTCTGCTCAATCTGGTATATTCTTTTCCGGCAATCGCCTTAGACACGTTGCTGATGTGATAGGCTAAATTATTGAAAGCAGTTTTATTTGCTATATATTCTGCTTTTTATGACATCTTTGAGTGCGAGAAGCATAAAGCCTTGTCAAGTGTTCAAGGAGGACATATAAAAAAAATGATAAAATTGTATATATGTACACATGAAGACAACTTAGATTGCCTTGCAGGTTCGGATTCGTCTATTGAGCAGACTACTTACCAACCGGCGGCGTTTGGCATGAAGTTATCATTTTTTGAAAAAAACTGTTATGGGGATAGGAATGTGCTTGTGTTTTGCTCCAGACACATTCGATCATTTAAAACTTTTCCATTTTTTCTTCTTTCTTATATATCTATAAATAGTCAGCAATCATGGTATTGTATTTCTAAGACGGTTGGTTCAGGTGTGATTGACTGAACATTTTATTTTGCTGATATTCAAGGATCCAGTCCTATACGAATAGATCTAATAGGAAATTATTTTTAGCATGAACCTTTTGATGCACTTTATTCAACACTCTATTGAATAGAATCAATAAAAAAGTTTGCCTTTTCTCATTTGGACTGTAGCAAATAATATGCCGTATCCTTATGGCTTTTTTATCCTAATATTTCATTGTATCTTACACTTGCTTTCGGTGTCAGGAATTATCTTTATATTATGAAGTGTTAGGTTGATTACAAAAATAGTTTTAAAATTATTTTTTTTTGTTTTGTGATTCAGTAAAGAAGCCTGAAATCAAAATCCATATTTTGAATTTCAAAAATGTGACAAACTATCAAAAAATGTCCCAATACCCTTTTCAGGGGGAAGGCACTGGTTCAGTTGTGTGATAATGGGATAAAATTAAATGGTTACCGTAAAGGATGGATCAGTGACTACGGTCTGAATTTTCAAAGTAAAATAGTTTGGTTCCCCATTTGTTTAGAGCAAGTTTGGGAAATAGAAAATTTAGCGAAAAAGTGCAGGGGGCGAGGCCAAAATGTCTCAAATTTGAGATGAATAGCCGGTTTATTTGTCGTAAATTTGCGTCATTTTGGACCGTTCTCGCGCTTTTGCAGCCGATTTAATAATTCCCAAACAGGCTCTTAGACATATCTGAACCAGTTCCGACTTGGCCAACATTCTTTATTTATCGTCCGATAGCATATCCAAAAACAGCCCAGACCAAGCATTTGCGATTAGACGTTTGTCTTTTTTACTCACCCTCACCGTTGTTCATGATTTGAACCGGTCTTTTGCCGGATTGGCGAATCGTAATCTGACGCTCTACGGTCTTGATTTGGACGCGCCATGTCCGGGCATATCCGCAAATAATTTAAGGCAAAGCGTTGACTGCCAGCGAAGACGGTCTTATCCGCGTCCGAACTTTTGCTTGAGTTTCAAATACCACAGGGCTGTCTTTGTCGCCAAATCCGTTTGCTCATCATGGCCGTTATTGATTTGCGCCTTGCCGGGATCGATCATTTTTGCCTCGGGGCCATACATATCTGCAAACATTTTCAGCACTGTCTTTTTTACCATGCCCCTTGCGGGAATATTGGCGATCATGCCATACATTGCAGCGGCCCCGCTTGTTGCAAGTTCGGGGTGCTTTTTAACATGTCTGACAGCATCTTTCAGATCCTTTATATATGCGCCGGCGATTTGTGCGTGACGGGCAGTTACCATGGCATGCAACGCTTCAGGTTTTTGCAACCGGTCAACATGCCAGCCCTTTTCTTGCATTTGGTCTGCCACGGCATAGATGTTGACAGCCTTGTCAACGGATTTATAGGCAAAGATGCCGGCAATTGGAGCGCCTATGACTTTCAGTTCATCGATTCGGTTGATGCCCTGAATCAACCGTTGCGCCGTCTCAAGAGTTTCTTTTGTTAGTTTAAGATACCCTTCCTCTCCGATTGCCTGCAAGGCGGCCCATGCAGCCGCATAGGCCCCTCCCGGTCTTGTTCCCAGAAGGCCGGGCGAGGCAAAGACACCACCGGGCCAGTTTTCATATACAAAAAACTGGTATTTCAAAAAATCGGTGTTGCGGTAGATAATCGTTGAGGCTCCTTTTGCTGCAAAGCCGTATTTGTGGGTGTCTGCCGAAATCGATGTGACACCGGGCACCCTGAAGTCCCAGGGGGCGATTTTATAACCGAGTTTTTCAATGAAGGGTAAAAGATATCCTCCGATACAGGCATCCACATGCAGAGGAATTTTTTTTGATGATGCGATATCTCCCAGCTCGACAATAGGATCGATAAGACCGTGAGGGTATTGCGGCGCAGATCCAAGAATCATGACGGTGTTGCGTGAAATCAGTTTTTTTACAGCGTTGCAGTCGGCGCGATAGTTTTTGTCAAGCCGTGCGTGAAGGATTTTAACATTGAAATAAGCTGATGCTTTTTCCCAGGCGACATGGGCGGTTTCCGGTACGATCATCTCCGGTTTTTTAATCCCTTTGCACTCCCGGGCCATATCGCGATAGGTCTTGACCGCAAGAAGACAGCTTTCCGTTCCGCCCGTGGTCATTACTCCGGCGGTATTTTTATCGCCGCAAAGCAATCCGGACGTTATTTTGACGACATCACTTTCAAATCTTTTTAGACTCTGGAACGCCAAAGGGTTCAGCCCATTGGCTGAAAAGTACATATTGTGCGCTTTTTCCAGAAAACGGGTATGATCTTCACCTAAATAATAGACTAGGCTCCAGGTGCGCGAATTCTGATAATCAGGGTCATTTTTTCCATATTCACGCAGGATTTGCAAAATTTCCTGCTTGTCTCTTGCTTTTTTGGGCAGTGTGATTTCCGGTAAATTCATTTTTACTCCTATTGCGTGAGGATCGCTTTGGCGGCTATGCCAGCGCACGTAACGCCAGGGCGACAAACACCCCTAAATAGTTACCAATGGCATATCCGATAATTCCTGTGGTCAAGCCCGATAGAATGATTTCTCTGTTTTTCAAAGCCCCCGCGACAACCGGAACAAAGGGGGGCGAGCAAATTGCCGAAACTGAAGTAATAATATAGGTGTCCGTGTCAACATTTAAGATTTTGCACAGGAAACCGTGAATTGCCATGGAGCCAAATACGCTGGCAGTGATAAAAATGATGACAGGGATGTTGATGTTCAAGATCGTGTCAAATTTGACCATTGATCCGACGATAAAGCAAAAGATGTAAATGATATACATGCCAAGCTGAAATGTTTTTTCAATGTTGTGTATACGCGGTATGCACGATGCTGCAATAGCCAGTGAGGTAATGAGCAAAATGATTGCCGGGGTCCTGTTTTGCGCAGGCAACAATGACCCCGCCAATAATGATAGTCCCACAATTGCAGCAGAAAGCAACAAGGCTAAGAGCAGGTTCAAAAACACCGCAGGTTTGAATATTCCCTGGTAAGATTGAATGCCTTGTGTTTCACGTTCGTTTAGGTCGATTTGATTTTCATTACTTTTATTTGTAAACAGGGGCAAAAAGCGGTTAAAGAGGCGTTGGGCTATTGTGATACAGAAAATAATATAAAAAAAAGAGATTAACGTATCATACGTGTGAACAACAATATAGCGTTCAGGTGCAATATTTAGGGCCGATTTAATGGAAGCAAGATTTGGTGTCCCGCCTGTATACACGCTAACCGACATGCCTGCAAGTTGCCACGGTTCGGGTTCATAAGCGCAAATCAGATAAAAACCCGCTACGGAAACAAGAATTATGGACATTATGGCCAGACACATTGAAAGCATTGTCTTGCCTGCCAGCCGGGACCATTTTTTTATATTGATTGAAAAAAGCAGCAAAGGCAGGGCAATGGCGACTGCACCTTCTGAAGCAATTTCCTGGAGTTCGAGCACATTGCCGGGAAGTATTGCACTGTTGCCTAAACCGATGCCCCCAATGTAGCAAAAAATCACCGCGCCAATTTTGTTCAGCTTTTCGCATGTGCAGCATAAGTAGATAATTAGTGCGGGAAAAAAGATATATATTCCAAGTGCCACTTCACAGCGCATAAATCCTCCTGGTAAGCAATAATTTCTTCTACACTCCTAATTCTATTCAATGCCTTGCGTATTGAAATCATCAACCGGCAAAGCGCTGCGTGTTTGATCATAACACCGCTGCCAGACTTTGATCATCGTTTCCGCCGAGTGCTCAAGCGCTGAGGTGTCGATGCCAAATGCTTTAAGATCGTTGATGATATCTTTGATCAGTCCTATGTGGGCAAATCCTTTTGTGTCAAATTCCGTGCCGGCGCCTTGTGACTGAAGATTCTGCTGTTTGCGGATTATTCCCAGGTTGCCCGAAGCGCCGCACGCGGCAAGCCCGCCGCCAAAACGGGGGCGAAGCTGTTGAATAAATCCATTCAAATCACTGGCCAGGGCGACATCAACCTTTAGCCCCCTGGTTGCGTATTGATAGGCTTGGGCAAATGATTTTGTGGAACCATCGCAATCATTTGGCACAGCTGAGTAACTATAGGTTTTTACCTGTTCAGCGCCTGTGCGGATACCGAATATGCCGCCGGTTTGCCTGATAACCTTAACAATCCAATCCGGCACTGTCTTTTCTTGCTTTTGTTTTTTCTCCATCATTATGGATCTGAGGTGCCCGTGGGAGACAATCAAAGGGTAGTAGTTATATTCTTTAGATATGTCATAAATATCGTGAACACTTTTTTCAGACAGATGAGCGATATCCACTATCATGTTCGTGTCCATCATTGCCCGCACCAGTTCTTTGCCTTCATCGGTAAGGCCTTTCAGGTTATGCAGATTATCATCGAGATCAAAACCGATATCCTTAAAATTTTTGTTCTTCAAATCATCGATCGCTTGAAAAAGTTTAAAAATGAAGTGGTGGGGGGCGGCCCCGGCAAAACGATTGTCAAGCTGATGAGCCACCTGTATGGATCTGACGCCAAGATCATAATAGTGATCAAGCTGTTGGCGCCAGTCACCGGTTGGAAACAGTTCGGAAATTTCAATTGCCATGATCATGGCAAGTTTTCCCGAATTGATAATTGTCCGGGCCTGGTCAGGTGTGTAAGCAATTTGCACCCATTCGCGCTGGTCGGCAAAATCAATAGCCGCCTGAAGTTGAAGATCAACAGAGGCGTGATCCTCGCAACTCATGTAATTTTTTTTGTTTTGTTCGAGAATAAGTTCACAAAGAGGGCGAAAATTGACAGCGGACATGATGTAAAGACGTAAACCTGACTCATAAGCCTGTTTTAAATGTCCTTCCCAGACCTGCTGATGTGCAATGCTATCCCAATTCGGCCAGTTTTCGTATGTGCAGCAGCCGTATTTGCGAAACGGATGCCAACCGGTATCTCCCCATGTTCCGGGCACCTTTCCCAAGACTTCATTTATTAATGCACCGGCTTTTGTCCGGGCATGGTCATTGCCTCCGTCACAGGCTCGCATGGCTTGTTTTTCCATTCCTTTATGACTGCCATGGTACCATCCTGATGCGTATGCGTATTCCGCCATCTGGTGAATATGTATATCCGCAAAGCCTTTTACCGGCCCGGATGTTTCGTTGACCGGATCCTTAGCCGCACTGGAATGGCCCAGACTGACTAAATTTATGCAAACAACCAATACTATTGCGATAAATGCCCATGCCCATTTTTTCTCCATAGCCGCCTCCTTTGTTAAGTCGCTTCTGGTTAAAGAAAAAATTTTACGGTCCTGCTTTTGGAAATTGATCCGTCAATAAACCCTGACGATGTAACCTTAGTTTAAATGTAACGGTTTTAGCTCAAAAGATGTGTCTGGAACTATGAAGGGTTAAGCTTATAAAAATATGCGCAATAGAGGGTGTGTTTCGCTCTGATTGCATTTTGGCGGATCCATTTATAATCAATTATAATTACTAAATCCAGAATCTTGGGATGGTACTTTTTTACTTTAATTAACAAATAGTTGCATAAGCACCATTTTTTGTCAATCATCTAGTTTTGTAAAAAAAGCCTATAAATTTGATGGTTACACAAATTTGTTTTTTGTGGTCTTAAAGTGATATGACATTTTGAGCGAAACTAGTTTTGTGTTTTATCTGCTGGAAATCCAGCGCGCCTTCCCGCCGTGGTCAGATCAGCCTGAAGGCCCACGCAAACAATACAAATTGACTGAAATTTGGAATTAAATTTAGAATTAAATTTGGAGTGATACGCAAATGGATACCGGATGTAACGATTTTTGTCCCTGCGGCAGTGGGAACAGTTATGAAAGGTGTTGTTTGGTTCAGCCAGAGCCTCTATTGGATTTGTTAGGGTATCGTATTAACAATGCGTTCGACAGCCTGATTGAAAAGCTTCTGTTATTTGCCAAAACGAGAATTGGTGAACTTTCCTTTGTACTGGCCGTTGATGAATTTTTTTTCTGGCCTGACTATGATGAAGTTCCTGAAAGTATGGATGATTTTATGCCGGTTGCCTTGCCCTGGTACCTTTTTAACTGGATTTATGATCCTGATGTAATTGATGAGCATGTGGACATACCAGCCGGGCAAACTATCGCTGAGATCTATTTGGCCGAAAATCATAATCAACTCAATCAACTGCAGATGCAGTTGATCCATGGAGCGGTTCGCAACCCCTTCAGTTTTCATGAAGTGATGGCGTCTGAGCCCGGTTATGGCTTCACGCTTAAAGATATATTTACCGGCCGGCAAACTAAAGTAATGGAAAAACAGGAAGTTAAAATGGCGCAGGCCGGAGATATCCTGATGGGCCGGATCGTCACTATTGATCACATTTCAATTTTTGTAGGTTGCAGTCCGATGATAATCAGACCATCGTGGAAACTTCCTATTATCAAAATGCGGAAAAATATGAACCGGTTGTTTCTCGAAGTCACCGATAACATATTGCTGGACTACGACATGGAGATTCGGGCGCTGTTCCTGGGTATCCATGAGATGGAAACCCGCCCGCCGAAAGCGGCTCATTCATGCAGCTATAACACTTTATTTCAAAACTTGAGCTACAGAATTGACGATCCTCAAGCGGCTTTTGAAAAGCTTTGCAGCCTTGCCCAGGCGCCGCAGACATACGAAGCGTTGCGTAAAACTGCTGTCCTGGACGATAACGGCCGTATAATGACTGCTGAAATTCCCTGGCTCAGCGCCGCCAGCAAGGCTGGTCAAGAGCAGCAAAACAGCATGTTGGGCCTTTTGATCATTGATCAGAACAGCCTTAAGGTCAAAGTTAATTCAAAAACGTTGGTGCAGTCCATATCCGAGGAGATTACAACACGGCTTGGCAATTCCGCCCAATATCTTGGCTCTGTGCCCCAGGCTATGGAACAAGAAATAGAGGACCTGGACAAAGACGGTGTATCATGCAGTTACAGCCGGTTAGCTATGCATCGGGAGTTGATTCAAAAACCTGAGATGCGGCGTGAGCTGGGCCATATGATCAGCAAGCATTGGAAAAGCTGGGTTGATGAAAAACAGCCAGCTCTTAACGGCGACACACCTCGGCAGGCCGTAAAAACCATTGACGGCAGGGAATCTGTAGAGGCTTTACTGATGGAAGCCCAGCGCGAAATGGAAAACAATGAGATTCCTCAATGGTATGAGACTGATCCATTCGAAGAGGTGCGCCGGGTTTTGAAATTGGATAAGCCCTTGAAGAATAAAAACAAGTCCGAGCCAACCAATGGACAAGACTACGCTGTGTCAGAGATCAAGTCGATTATTGAATCTTTTTCGAAGCATTACTTGGAAGATCGTGTTAAAAACTGTTCTATGCTTTTGTGTCAACGGTTAGAAAAAGGAGACGAGTTTACGCTGAACTATAGCAGGCCGGAAATATGGGCGGCTATAATTATTTATGCTATTGCACAGCTAAATTTTTTATTCGATTCTAAAAATCAGGCGCATATTAAAAAATCAGACTTATTCGACGAGCTTGGGATAAAACCGGCAATCATCTCAAAAAAAGCCCTTCAGATCAGAAAAGATTGCGGTATCGAGTTTGGAGACCCATCCTATACCCTTCCTGAAATTATCAAAATGTTCAATTTCGTGGAAACTTCCGATGAATACACTTTACCCGGAGCAAAAACGAACAAATCTGCAAGCGCGGATGATTATAAATAAGCGTATCCGTAATATTCCGGTTACCTGTAACGATCAGGCTAACAAGCTGCCCGAACTTAAAAAAACAGCGCCCCTGGTTCAAATCGGTTTACTCTAAATTTATATACTATCAGGTGTTGCAAGATGTTTTGAAAAGCCTGGACACCGGGAGCATTAAAAATGCTCAGAAGGCGTTGGCAATGGTGGCGGTGGTTATCAGTTCCTTGGTTTGCGGAGCAGTTTCAAGGCCAATACAGAAATTGATCGTTGCCTATAGGATATGGGCGTTGTCAATATCGATTTTATTTTCAATGGCTTGGTGTGACAGTATTTGCGCTGGCCATATATGATTGAAATTAATATAAGCATGAACAGGTCGCGGTAAAGAGACGGCCGCAGGCCGTGATACGCCTTGGATTCAGGATCTTGAGGGCCGAAACACCCGCAGTCCGCATCAAGTCCCATCTTAATGCCGTAACCGAGGATAGCGGTAAAGATCGCCAGCAGCCCGGTAATTATCGACAGACTTGCCTCAATGTCAAAAATCAGTCCAATACCGGAAACGGTCTCCAGCAATGGAAGAATAATTGCCAAGGGCTTGATTAAATTTTCAGGGACAATGCCAAAAGCATCTATCAAGACGGCAAACTCGCTGGGGTCAATTAGCTTGATACTGCCAGCATAAATAAAAATAAAGCCAATACTCCAGCGCGTTATCCGGTATAACCAGATGAACTACCGGCCACCATGTTTCACATGGAGGCGGTTTCGTGCTTCACAGAGGCGGCAATCCGCCATCTCCACACTTCGGACGGTGTCCCGCCCGGCCTTGATTAAGGCAAGTAATAAAATATTAAGGGCTGCG
>JAAERL010001188.1 GCA_024230435.1 Desulfobacteraceae bacterium | reverse complement strand
CTCAAAACACACTCCAGAAGATTCTGTGTCATGAGGCAAAGTGAGGCAGGGATCCCCATCTTTTGCATACGGACAATACATGGTATATTGAAAGGTAGATTTGCCCTTTCGAAGTCTCCTTTGGCACGTAACAACATGAGCTTTTTACGAGATGACACAAGATGTGAAGATTTCGCTTTCTTTTGTGCAGGCTCTCCCTCATCACAATAACGCAGGGCATCCTCAGAAAACGGTTCATCGGTAAATAGCTCATATAGTAGTCTTGCAAATAAATGGTTACGGTCATTTTCACGACTTCTGGAGATTGCCGTTGTTTTTTCTGTCTTCGTTGATGTTGACTTTTTGTGAGGCGGTGTTGAAGATGTGTGTTCTACTTCTAAACATCGCCCCACTATTTTTTGATCGATTTTACCATCCTCCGTTTTTTCATCGCCCCCAAATAAGCCGCTCAGATAGGGCGGCTCTTCTATTTTTAATGACAGAGCGGGCGACATAATGCTGACACCCCTGATGTCATCCCAGGACCGTGTATTTTCTTCTGAGGTGCAGACCATAAAATTATCGATCCGGATAATTTTGTCATCATCTGTTGACCCGCCATCATTATCTAATTGCTTCAGGAGCTCAACAATTCCGTAGGCGATGGTTGCCTTGCGAATAATTAATTCTTTGCTGCACACACTGGG
>JAAERL010001187.1 GCA_024230435.1 Desulfobacteraceae bacterium | reverse complement strand
CTGAAGTTGTCACCTTCAAATATTTTTGATAATTGCGGTTTCTCAATCGCTGCCTCAGTAGCTTTATCTTTCAAATAATCGCAAACCTCTTTGGAACATCCATTTAAAACAATCTCTTGAATTAAATCCACATCATTGTTGGCTACAAGGCGATCTAAATACTTACGCGCATATCTATTCATCTTAAAGTCCGGATGCGATAGCAGCGTTTTTACAATATCGAAGTGGCCAAAGCATGCTGCCCCTATTAGTGGTGTTTCGCCATATCTATTAGCCATATTCACATTGATTTTAGGATGCGATAGCAAATCTTTTACAACCTCGATGTGGCCATTCTCTGCTGCCACATATAGCGGTGTTATGCTCCGATTATCAGCCTGATTCACATTAATTTCAGGGCGCGATAGCAAATTTTTTACTACATCTACGGTGCCAAAGCATGCTGCCCAGTGTATCAGTGTTTTATCACATGGATCAGACATATTCACATCGATTTTAGGATGCGACAGCAGCTCATTTACCACATCTACGTGGCCCTTTGCTGCTGCCAAAAATAGTGGTGTCCAGCCATCTTGATCAGCCTGGTTCACATCAATTTCAGGACGCAATAGCAGCTCTTTTACCACATCAACGTGTCCATTTCTTGCTGCCAAAAATTGTGGTGTCCAGCCATCTTGATCAGCCTGGTTCACATCAATTTCAAACCGCGATAGCAGTTCTTTTACCACATCAACGTGCCCATTTCTTGCTGCCCAAAATAGTAGTGTTCTGCCCCGTTCATCAGTTTTATTCACATCAATTTCAGGACTTAATAGCAGTTCTTTTACCACATCAACGTGCCCATTTCTTGCTGCCAAAAATTGTGGTGTCCAGCCATCTTGATCAGCCCGGTTCACATCAATTTCAGGACGCGATAGTAGCTCTTTAACCACATCTGCGTGGCCATTTCTTGCTGCCCATAATAGCAGTGTTCTGCCATATGAATCAGCCATATTCACATCAGCACCAGCATCTATCCACTTCTTTACCAATTTAGCATTACCTCTTTTTGCAGCTTCAAAAAGATGCATATTTTTACCATTTTGTGAACAGAAATTTTTTCTAATAACCTGTTTTAATTTATCAATTTTTGAAACTGATGTTTTCGCTTTATAAGAATTTTGATTATTTTTTCGGGCATTCGCCTTAGGAAGATTTTTCTGGTTTAAGAACTGTAACCTTTTTGCTTGATTTTTGCTATTATCGTTATTGTTTCGTCCGTTCTGGTAAACATTATATTCGTTTGAAAATCGAGATGAAGACTTTGTTGAATCGAGTGCCATGAAACATAATTCCTTTCCAATAGTGCTTATTGTGTGACTGCTCCCGGCAATAAATTACCGCGAGCAGTCACTATGTTCTTTTCCTGCATTGATGTAGATACTTTCCGTAATACTGGCGCCTTTTATCCATTATGCGCAAATCAGGCTTAAAGAACACACGGCAACCAGGAGTAGAGCGCCTCCGGTGGAAATCCGAATGCCTGCTGTGGCAATGGTATGAGCAATGATCATGAGGTAAAAAAGAAAGAGAAACCCCATACAGAAAAGGGTCATGGGAGCGTCGGAAGCTTTTGGCGCTGTCTTTGTTTTCGATGCAAAAAAAGTAAAAACGCCGTATATGGCTGGTGCAAGCGGTAGAAACAGCATTGCTCCCGTGATGTATGCCGGGCCGGACTCTGTCCAGGGAGTCAGAAGAACAAAAACACCGAATGTGGAGAATAAAGCAATCGCAGCGGCAAGGATTGCCGAGTTGCTGGAGCCGATTTCAGCGGAATAATGCCGTTTTCCGGCCCGGACCCTTTCCGGCCAGCAGGTTTTTCGTCCGATTTCATGATGCAAAAAGGCGGCAATGAAAACAAATAGGGCTAAAATGGTGTTAAGTGATACACCGACCTGATAAAACTTGTGGCAGAACATAAAGATATAAATGCTAAGGACGACATTAACAGGGTATGTGACCGCAAGGTTGACAAACATGCTGTCGGTCACTGAAGGTGATTTTTTCTCAAGGTAGATCAGAAACAGGCCGTAAAGCATATCCAAAACGATGATGACGGCAAACACCCACCCCAGCAGGAGGATATTTATCGCAAGGGCCGCAATGGCTGATCCGCAAAGAAACAGATAAAGGTCTTTATATGAAACCCTGCCGCAAACAAGAGGCCGGTCAGGGTTGTACTCTTTGTCATAATCGGCGTCTTTGATTTCATCGGCGACACGCAGAAAAAACAGTACAAGAAACAGAGTGCAAACACCGGCAAGCAATTGCACGTTGATCATCAAAGGTCTTTTAACGTTTGAGACGGTGAGCAATAACCCTGCAAGCGATAGAAACCACAACGCCGAAAATCCGATATGCATCAGAGGTTTATAGACATCGTCCAGGAAGCCCGTTAAGCGTTTGGCCGGACTGGCGCCGAAATTTTTACTGTTCATGTTGATACCTTTAGTTATCCAATAGGCAAACAACGCCTGATGCACCGTCGATTTCAATATTGGCGCCGTCCGGGATTTTCGTTGTCGCACCGGGCAGGGATACGATAGTTGGTATGCCGAATTTTCTTCCGGTAATGGCCGTATGGGAAAGCATGCTTCCTCTTTCAACGACCAGCCCCTTTGCGGCAAGCATTAAAAAAAGCCAGCCAGGATCGGTCTCTCTGGCGACAAGGATCATATTTTCGGTATCTTCGGGCGCAGAGGTGGGATCAAGGATAACCCGTGCAATGCCACTGACCCGGCCGGTGCTCGAGCCCATGCCTTTGAGAACGCCCGGCGCATCATCTTGCAGGCAAACCGCTGTCAGGGTATTGTCTCTCACCGGTCCCAGTGTGGTGATCTGCACGGATGTTTCAACCGATTTATTGTCTTCATGCTCTTTTTTTCTGATGTTCGCCAGGGCCTGAAGGTTTTCAGTAACACCCGTGCCGTCGATGTATCCGAAGATATCATCCATGCTTAGATGCATGATATCGACGGGCGATGAAAGGATCTTTTTTGCCGCAAGCTGTTCACCGATTCCCCTGAAAATATTTTTACTGAACCCGAACAGCTCACTTCGGTTATAACGGGAATTTTCTCTATTTCGTATCAGTATTCTCACCCTGTTTAGCAGCCTGTTGAGAATGAACCGCCTAACTGGCCTGAATCTAAGCGCTTTATATAATCGCTGTTCAGCTTTGCGCCGGACATCTTTTTCTTTAACCTGAAGGCTGGCCGCCGTTACTGCCGATTTGGCATACCCTTGCACCATTTTGATCAGTTCCCATGGTGCGTGACGCATATTCGGCTGTTCCATTTTCAGTTCCTGAAGGCCCCGGTCTCCGTACAGATGCAAATACCGGCGAACAGCATCGCAGAAGGCTTTGTTTAGCTCATTTTTTTCAATCTTGTCCCAAATGGCTCGCGCATTGTTGTTCAGAAATACTTTTTTCAGGGTTTTGTCACTATTGACCTTTTCGGCAAGCCGAACCGAGTTCAGAATGATATCCACACTGGTGATTTTTTCATCGCCGCAGAGAAGATCACTTAAAAGGGCGGGATCTTTATCGAGTTTCCATTTTTTGAACAGTGCCTCGGTGATGCCGTAGGCCATGGGCAAAAAAGTATCGTTTGTCAGTGTGATTCCCCAGTTGTTGCCCACTTGCCGCCAGAGTTTATGAAAAAGATCCACGGATTTGAGCATATCTTCGTTTTCATAGGTTTTGCCTCTTAAAGGGCCAAAAAGCTTTTCCCACCAGGTATAAAAGTTTTCCATTGCTTTTTGATGAGTAAAATAGCGGTAAATTATAATTGATGCGGCCCAGGCCGCCTCTGGTGCAAAAACAGCCCTTTGCCGGATCTTGGCAAGTATGCCCTCAGGCTTGGTCTGATAAGAGGATGGGAAACCCATCATTTTCTCCCAGTATCCTCTGAAAAGTGGAAAAAGAGGATTCAGACTGTGCAGGTGATAAAAAGAGGTCAGTGAGTAATAAATTCGGCCCCTGATAAATCCGATCATCCGGTCAAGCACCGCCTGGTGGTCGTGGAGCAGTTTTCTGGCCCAGCCCATCTGCCTGTATCCGTCATAGAAAATCTGTCTGTAAAAAAACCGGGAGAAGGAGTAGGTCAGGGCTGTTGTAACCCCCGGAAAACTCTCCGTGACATTGGCATTGGTCCAGACCCTTTGCCGTGAATAATCCAGGGCTACGGGGCGGGATTGGAGAAAGTATAACTTTCCGTCTTCGGTAAAGGCGCCTTCGATGTCCTGGGGGTGGTTGAAAAACGATTCTATTTTTTCCCCGTATCGGGCCAGAGTCTCTATCTCATCGTCTGAAAGACAGGCGACGGAGTGATACGCACGGGCCACATCCTTTTCTGTGAGCCCGGACCCTTTTTCCGAATCGAATGTTAGCTTGGTGGTTTTTTGGGCAATTTGCCTAGTGATGGCGCCCGTTGCATAATTCTTGAAATAGTGATCAACAGGCACCCGTTCCTGAACCACCCCTTCACCGATGCCATAACCTGAAATGATGACAGTATCCTTGGAAGCAGTATTCGGATCACAGGTAAACATCACAAAGGACCGCTGCCCGAAAACCATTTCCTGAACCCCGACGGCAACGGCGAACCCTGTCAGAGCCATCTGTTGGGCATGCCGGTATACAATGGCTTCCTGGCTAAAGCCCGAGGCCCAGCAGCCGCGAATGGCTTCCAAAAGGCCTTCCCGCTTTACATAAAGAAAGCTTTCGCTGATTCCTGCAAAAGGATTGTCAGCAGAGTCTTCACTCTCCTCTATCCGGTATCCGATCATGGAGGATCTAACGGATACCAGGGTTTCTTTTGTAAAAAACGAATCAAATTCTGCGAGAATTTCGTTTTCCTGTTCCGCGGAAAAAACTACTGTTTTAAAGATAGCACTGATATGTGACGAGACGGCCCGTATGCTTTGCCCATCTGAGAAAACGATGGTGTCCAGTTCAGCCTGAACCTTGTCTTTGACCTGAGTATACGCCTGCTCGTAAAAGGCGCCGGTCAAACAGAAAAACCGGGGAACGGGCAAACCTTTTTCAGCCATGATTTGCTGCTTTTCAAACTTTCCCCCGGTCTTTTGGGGGGACATCCTATCGTTTAATGTCAGTATTTTTTTCACTTTATCTACACCTTTATTTATATCTTTTCGTTTGATCCATGCGATTTATGCGATGCCGAAAGAATTCTCCAGGGTTGATAAAAATTTGCGTAAAATCCATCGATAAATTCATCCGGGACATGATCCAAAAAAATAATTACTCTT
>JAAERL010001186.1 GCA_024230435.1 Desulfobacteraceae bacterium | reverse complement strand
TCTATGGTATTGCCACGGGAATCAACGGCTCTGTAAAGATATTTCCATTTGCCCTTTATCTTGATGTACGTTTCATCCGTTGTCCATGAGTCGTTTGTTTTCATCACATGGGATCTGGATCTTTTTTCAATTTCCGGGCAATAAACCTGAACCCAGCAAAAGATTGTTGTGTGATCCACTTCCAAATTCCGTTCATTCATCATTTCTTCAAGATCCCGCTAACTGAGGGGATACCGCAGATACCATCGGACATTTAACAAAATGATCTCTTTTTTAAAATGACGCCACTTGAACAAATTTTTCGAATTCATCAATGTATGTCCTCGGCTGTTGTTTTGATATTGCCGAATGCATATATTAGGAGTCACAAACTTTTTTCAACAAAACCTTTTTTAAAACCTGACACATACATCCATTTTGTATTTTTTTCTTATTTGATAATCAGTGCCAGTTAAAGTAAATCCGAGCTTATTGCTATATCACAAAGTTTCCTTAAGCTAAATAAGTTTGACATCCCTAACTTTTTCATGCTACCTTTTTTATTTTATAAAAAATCTATTCATTGAATATTGCCAACCATCTTAAATTATGAGGAAATTTATGGACCGAAGTGATTTTAGTGCAGAGCACATAAATAATCGAATTGATTCTTTCAATACTCCACAGGTTTTATCCTTAAACAGGTTAAAACCTATTTCTGCCGAAAAAGATATCCGAGCGAAGCGCCAGTCTCGTTCAACAGTATCCAACCAAATAAGATTATTAAAAAACAAATACCCGGCCGGAATTAAATTAGAAAAAAATGTAAAATCCGCATCAAATGAAACCATCATTGATAATTTAAAAAAGAACTATATAGAACTTGACCAGGTGGCTAATTTTTTTTTAAAACATAAAAAATCTTGCTATTTCAAGTACAATGGTCAGAAAGGAATCCTAAAATGGGATGATAAGGCTTCCAGGTTTGTAATGACCTTATCTCACAAACCCAAGCGTTTTCAGATAGCAGGCTTGTTATGCGATGGCAATGTGCAGCCAGGAAAGGATGTATATATTAAAAATGCGCAGATTCGGTTGAGTTGCTTAGCCATGCGCTCTTTAATGACCCGAAATATCATTGACATGAAAGAAGAAAAAAAAGAGCTTTTCTTTCTTATTCAGGACAGAATGGTTGTTATAGAAAAAAATATTGAGGCTAAAAAGCAACAACTGAATATAGGACACCTCAAAGGACTCTCATTTATTGGCGACGAAAAATGGCGCTTTTATGATCAGCAATTTGACGGAAAATTCTATATACCTACAGATAATCTGCTAAAAATATCCAGAGCTGACTCTCCACTTGCCATAAAAAACAATGCAACACTATTAGGCAAGTTCACCAATACTTTTTCAAAGAGAGCTATTCTTCAAGGTCAGTTTGCAAAAAAAATGTGTACACTTGGAGATATGTCCGAGCCTGCGCAAGTTCCCTTTATCGATGGATTTGATGACTTGGATGTTGCGGCCGCACAGGGCAAATGGCCCTTGATTGGAGTATTTAAGGCCTTCATGGTATTGCCCTTTGCAGTCATGATTTTAGATGAAGGAGAAAACGGAGCTGCCGCAGATTACCAACATCACAAGAGCAAACTGGATCAGCAGCTCATTGATTATTTCAAAAACCGGAAAGATTTGATTGAAAAGGCCGGACGGGATCTGAATAATATTTTAGAAATAATGGCTGGCAACGACAACGATCCGGATACACAGAAAAAAATTGAAAAAAAAATTTCATCCGTTATCCAGGACTGGGGTGCTGGTAAATCAGATCAACAGAATTTAAATAATGATGCAAATCTGCAGACCGCTATGACAAACATCTTATTCAATAAAAAAATCCAAAAATTGCTGTCTTTGGATCATGATACCTTTATGCAAAAAATCAGGGAGCTGTCGTCCAAATTTCCAAATAATTCGCAAATGGATGGCCTTTTAGATTTAATGGATGATCTAAATACGAATTGGCAGGAAATTTTAGAACAAAAAAACGATTTGAAATTAAATGCCGCAGAAAAGGATGCCATTACCGCCATGTCTTGGGCATTGAAACTGCACTTTGCCAATGAGGCGATCAATTTACCAATAACATTGTTGGCTTCATCGCATGCAGGTATGATGAACTTTGCAGCGGGACTGAACAGTATAGGATTTCCACTGGCCAATATTACAGCCAGTTACGGACAGGAAATCTATTGCATTTCGTCTTTTATTTCAGCATACAATGCAATTAAAGAACGCAACAGCATAAAAGAGGTGATTGAAACTGTAATAAACCACTCGGCATTTGACGAGAACCTTTCAAAACAGGAAAAATCAGCGCTCAGAAATCTTATCCATCATCACACACGGCTTGCAAAAGACAAAAAACTTGAAAACACAGAAGAAATGACTCGCCACTTAAAAAATATGCGCGATGATATTAGCGGTTTTTTGAAATCCAAAAAAAATCAAACCCTATCAAAAGCAGGGTGCAATGCTCTTGTCGGAGTTGGACAGGCATTGATGCTGGCAGCAACCATATCGGCGGCGGCAGTCGATGGAGGCGCCTCTTTATCGGTACTTGGGGGAGCTGTTTCAGCCATTGAGGCAGCGCCAGTTTATTCTGATATTCTGCGTGCAACCGGTGCAGGTACGACACTTGCTGCTGCGGGAGCAAACAGTGTACTGGAAGCTGTTTGCGAGAAAAAATTTCAAACCGGAGGATCAGATGACTCATGGAAAGCCATTGTGAACTCTCCGGATCTGTCCATACCGGTAAAACTTATCTATCTTGATCTTTTAGCCAGAAAACATGCTGCCCCTCAATACATTGAGGCAAAAATCGGCCAACTGATCGCAGCCAATTCACCCAATCATGGCGTGGAAGAGATTGCTCAAAGAGTAATTAATCATAAAAGGTGGACTGATAATCTTATTATTACAAAAAACACCTCCCTCGCTGCTCATTATAGCGAAAAGAACAGACCTTATTACAGACCTATACGCAAATCCGTTGAAGAATTGAAAGTAAATAACAAACACAGGGAGCGAATTGAAAGCCTAACAAGAAACATAAAAAAAGATCCTCTCGAATTTTATGCGAAAGTTTTCGAGAATTCGGGCATTAAAGCATTTTCGCAATTCCCTGTGCAGGGAACCGACGCAGAAAAAATGACCTGGATGATTGATAAACTACGAAAGAGCGGCCAATATGAAAAATTTCACGAAATATTAATGGACAAAATGATCATTGGTAAACGCTTTGAAGGAAAATATCAATACAACGGTAAGTCTTTCGAACGCTATTTTTACGGTACCAAAATTAAAAAAAGCAGAATAGGCATCAAAAACAACCCAATTCAGCAACTTGTAGACGGAACCATTTCTAAAACCGTAAAGGGTATTCAGTGGTTATTGAGAAAAGCAGGCTATGATGCAGGTCTTAAGGGAAAAGGGTACTACAAGTTCAAACGCTTTTTTACACTTCGCTGGGGCATGCCGCTGCCACAAAAATCAAAGCATGTACGTTGGTTTGATTCGCGCCAATTTGTTGATGATCTGCAAGATAAAAACCGGAAGTATGATCCGGCTGTAATTTCTTTAAAAGAATTGATTTATGATTCCATGAAAAGCGTATTGGATAACTGGGTTTCTGATCGAAAAATACACTTTCGGGACATTTATTTCAAAGCCCCAGTGGAATGTCTGGAAGGAAAAAATTGAACAAAACACGGGTGAGTAGGCCAAGGGGGGGGGGGGGGGTAGTTCCCTTGGCCTACTCACCCCAAAAACGAACAAAATGTAGCAAAATACTTATTGAAAGGGTTTTGACCGAATTTTCTCAGAGATAAAGAGTTCTGAAACTACTAAATTTTTATAATTTAGTACACATGGGTTGACATAATAAATATTATATGCAAAAGTCTGCGTCTACGCTTACAAATACAAATACAAATATTTTGCTATTCTACCTCCCGTTGGTGCAAGTATTCAATAACTTTTAATAGGAGTAGTGCCGACTGCTTCCAAAAGAAGAAGGGAATGAAATGAAAAAATTAGCACTTATAATTACATTTGTAGCCACAATAGTGATGGGAATGTCAACCAGCGCATTGGCAGATATGTTTTATGACATGGGTAAATCGTGGGCTGAAGACCAGGCATATGAATTTTGTTTTGCCCCCCCTCCTAATGGAGTTACTCTTGCTCCCGCTCCTGCTGATCTCGAAGAGGAAGCTATTATAGCTCTAAGATCAGGATGTAAAGACTTTTTTATCTATTACATAGAAAATATGTGTCCAAAAAAGATCGCAGGTTACTCGAAATTTGAAAAGCATGTGTTTAAAGAGTTAACTTGTGAGATCAATTGACTCTTATAATCCCAAATTATTTAAGCCTATCACGATTATAAATCAAGGGATTGTAACTGGTTTTGTATTGTAAAGGGTGCTAAAAAGTCATATTTTTAACACCCTTTTTTTAGTTAGTGTCCATCCGAGAATATAACACTCTGTTATGATATAAAAAAGCGCATTTCGTGATGACTTTTTTCACTAAATGCAATATAAGTATTTTAGATAAGCGCTTAAAATAACAACGCATTAAATACCAGTCCCAAATTGCTCCCTTGACTTGCCGCTCGATCATCTGAAGGATGAACTACGCCTGGGATGCATCAGGGCTGATAAAGCCGGGGGTTGCGGCGGCTGAGGCTGAATAAAGCAATATCCGGTTAACAGCCAGTGTAAGATATTTTTCACGTAAGTTCTTATCGGTGATAATTTCAGGCGGCAAACCTTCTATAGGAAATATTAATTGTGAAAAAGTCTGTTCGTTGACAATCACATCAAGCCGGGACCAGTTGTTAAATGTTGCCCGGTCAAGATATGCAATGTCACGAATCAAACTTTGCCCTTCCCATTTATCGCCTTCTTCATTATCAAGAATAACAATTGGCACATTTTGGATCCCGGTATCCCCTGCTTTAATCTCATAGCCGTTGTGATCATATACGTTGTACTTTCCTGGCCGCCACAAACGGTAACGATCCTGAACGCCTTCATCTTTGGCAAAAGGGTCTTGATCATCCCGGTATTGCTCTTTTACCAACGCCCAGCGGAATTTACCGTTTTTGTCCAGAGGATAGTCCAACACATTTTGTGGAAAAAGATAGTAACAATAGGGCTGTGCGTTTGGATCAAGATTATCAAGATTAGTGCCTGTGCGTTCATCTTCAGGCAGCAACGGTTTATCAACGACAATGAAAATTCTGCCAAACACAGATGCTCATAAGGATGCAGCCTTCATAAGCCTTGTGATCGGGTTGTTTTTTCCATCAATATTTTTGTGAAAGGCGTTTATATTTTTGTTATTGGTATTGCGTTTTACCGTGCCCTTGAAAAGATAGCAGTTGACCAGATCAACCGCCCGCTTGGAGCGATTTTTACGGTAACACCGCTTTACCCGGTCCTGGTATTCTTTATCGCCTTCTTTAAAATATTTGAACAGATTTGATAAAATGTATTCAGCGCCGCCCTTGTAACTTTGTTCAAAAAAAGTCCATTCAGCGTTTTTTGCATCATTACCGGGAAATCTCCTTTCTATAAGCTTAACGCCAGCAGGTTCAGTATCAGCCATACTTGCTCCGAAGGTTTTATATGTTTGTGTAGTTGTGTGGTTTTTGTGGGGGTTAAGATTTTACATTCTTATAAATTTAGTAATTTTTATAGAAATGGTAATCCTCTGAAAGGATTCAATTGAGTTTTACAAAAAACAAAACGGCGATCAATAAAGGACTAACCTTCATGAACCGCCGTCAAGTTGGGGCGTATGCGGTGTGTTGCCGGAAATTATCTTTTTAAAACTTAATCCTTTACTGTAAAATTTTTTTTAGTAAAAAATGAATATTTCCCTTGAACATATATTGTCGTATCAATTGAAAATGAATTACTCTCAAAGCTTAACGTTACAAAATACTCACGTCTCAAAAATCTGTCCACATATCTTTTTAAAAACCTGACCTTGCTTTTTGTAATCTCGATAAGCTCTACATCGCCATATCCCGTATCATCGTTGAATCTGAATTTATTATCGACCAAATAAAGTCTTATAATTTCAGAATGGGTAGTGTTTTTTTCATCTGAACGAAAAGTTGACTTCAATTTCACATTCCCAAAACGATCTGTTTCAGCTTTTGCTTTTATAGAATATAAGTTGCGCTCTCTATAAGGGCTTTCCACACTCCCCTTGCATTGTTCCTCTATTGCTTCGCCCTTCCAATAAGCTGATAACGATTTGAAATTTTCTATAAGGATTTCCTCCTCAGTGTTGGTTAAATCCCGAACATTGATTTTGTCAAATGGTGATTTGCCATCTGCATAACTTGGGGAAGGGACGTAACAATTCTGAACGTAACACTCCTGGGCGTAACACTCCTGAGCGTAAGGGGTAAAAATTGATACACTGAAAATTATGATATATGCTGCAACCAGCAGGGGAACTATTTCTAACAATGACTGACTTAAATCTCGATTTTTTATCTTCATTTTAATACTATTGCACTCCACTCTCGATCCATTCAATTAATTCACTGCGAGTTCCGCAACCATTTTCCGTTCTTTTCGATCAGATACAAAAACATTCAAAACTCAGCAACCGATGCCGTCTTGAACAAATATCTCAATGTGAGGCAATATTACTTGCCTTTAGCTTATCTGGAGTTTCTAGTATTGGAGGGTTATTACATCTTTGTGGAGGATACCACATTTTGGGGTGATTCTTTAGCCGTCAATCTCATTTTTATATATTCTTGATACTTACTTTCAAAGTGCATTTTTAAAATTCTTCTAAAAATACATCGCCTTTTACATTTAATTTACTTTTCATTTTATGAATATGCACTTTGTTAAGATAAAGGCGTAACGAAAAATGGAGGGTAGCGATAACACATGAAAAAAGACTGATAATTGGTATTTCCTCTTTCAATACAATGTTTACATAAACCAAACTCAATTCAACCCAAAAACCACGATGCATAAAGCCTACAAATACTATTTCAAATCCAGTCGCATTTCAGAGCCCTAAGAGGAACTATTATTGATTGATGGTATTTTGCCCTTAGGATTTATTGGCATTTCCAAATCTTATGAATTTAAATAACTATTGACTTCTCGGGCTTGTGATCTATAAGCTTATTACACTTGTGAGAAGCGCCTTTGTTCTCAGTATCTAATACTAATATACTCTTAAAATGTCAATGAATTTGAAAATTATTTATGCTTCCTTGATGGGCAAACGTTTATACTTTTTCCGTTCTTTATTTCTAAACCCAATATTTTTACATTCTTATAAAATCACAAATTATAACAATCCACATCCCGGAATTTACATTTTTATAAAAATCCCCCACATCAATCATAATTAAAACCAACCAGAACCTGCTGATGTGGCCGCCAGAAATGTGTAAAAATGCATATCTAATCATGTCCATGCAGTGGTCCTTGTCCTTTAAGGGCTTGTCCTGGCCAGACTGCGCAGCCTTGGTATCCCACAAATAACTGAAAAACTCTTTTAACGTTTCAGGACAATTTGAACGATAAACAAAAAACTGTTTATTTGAAATCAAATTGCTCACATACCGTATACCGTCAAGTACATCATTTTTCGCCGGGACTACAGCAATACCTCGTTTACGCAGCTCAGCAATAAAAGAAGCAGCAGATGGGAAAATCCCTCTAATAAAAGCCACAAGATCATCAGCATAATCAGCATCAGTCTTTTGCCGCCCCTTGGCCCTTGCATCCCAATAATATTCTTTAATCAGGTAAACAGGCAGCTTATAATTAAAACCAAACAAGTCAAACACCGTTGGATTATTCGTCCCGTAATCACAACTAACAATATAATTGGTGAATTTTTGTTCTTCCCTGCCATCCATTAAAGGGTCAATGGCATGCTCATCATCTGACCACATATCATAAACAACGCCATCGGCCAGTACCCATAAACCAAGAATAAACCTTTTGTACCATAGCCCGGTATACTCTTTTTTCAGCTCTGTAATGTAATCAGGATCAAGGTTTGGATTATCATCGAGTGTGAATTGAAACCGGGCCATGTTTAGTTCATGCTTCCGGTCTATGTATTCAGTTTTGAGCCAATGATAAGGGCTATCCGGGTTTGTTGTGCAAAAAAACTTTGCACCAGGCAGAGATAACCGGGATAATGCCATTTTAAAATAGGATTCAGGCCACAGGGGGGTTTTTACAAGATTGTAACGATGAAAGCCGTCAATAATAATGTAACTGCCGTTTTCTTTGTTTACCAGAATGTGTTGAATCCAGCCTTGGGATAAAAGGCTTAATTTGAGCAATTTTAATTCAGGTGTGTAAACAACATTGGGATTGTAGTCATTTGGATCAAGCTTGTTAATGTTGATCCATTTGATATTATTAATGGGATGATTCATGAGTGTTTATCGCTCCAATAAAAAACCCGGCTTTTGACTTATATTGTCTTTGGCCGGGCTTTTGTTTTGTGCTGCTTAGGGATCAGCTTTATTTAATGGGAATTAAGTTTTGGGCTGGACGAGATTTTATATTCTTGTAAAAATTATGTGTTAAGGACTGATAGATTATAGCGGTGTGTTTTTTTGTTGTCAGATTGATTGAATTCTATTTTTTCCCCGCTTTTCAATTTTGCCAAATACTCAGCATTAAGTTTTACAACACTATTATCTATGACTGGGCCATGGCTTTGAACTATTCTCTGTGCGTCAATTTCTAAATATTTTTGTAAAGTTTCAATATATTTATCAAGATTATTCCATGACATAAATGATGGAATTGGATCATCCACATTATCACCAACAAATAAAGTGCCATCTTCTTTATCAAAACATGAACTGGAATCTTCTGAATGGCCGGGACTGTGAAAAAACTCTATATTTTCCTCATCAAGGGTCTTTTTGTTCTCAAATGTTAAATTCGGCAATACGATCTCAATTTTATCTTTTGCGAAATTATCAGCATGCGCCTTAACCTCTTCTTCACCGTATAGTTCTATCAAATCCCTGCATTTTGTATGTGATATTATTAAATGCCCATCAAATTCACTGTTTCCCCAAATATGATCCCAGTGGCTATGGGAATTGAAAACTATATAATTTTTATTGCCATAATTGCCTGTTAAATACTCTTTGACAAGGCTCATGTAATATTTACCTAAGTATGCATCACATACAATAAAATGTTCATGTCCTATGATGACATATACATTGGTACTACAGTTAAACGGCTCTTGGTTCAGTTCATCAAATGTGAAAAGCACACCTCTGTTGCCAACCTGTGTTATTTCCATTTTTTGCAACCTTCTAAATATGGAATTTTTAAGTTGTGCTGAATGATTCTAACCATTCACCATATTTTTCTGACAAGTTAAGTTTATTCGGCGCCATGGATTTCTTGCTGTTGTACACCCCCATTTGTCTCATCATTGTAAAAAAGGTTCGTTTATGCATTGGCGGATATGGCGTTGGATGACCTTGGGCCCTCAATTGCCAAATCAATTCGAAATATTCATTTACCACTTCAGGGTTATTGTGAAAATTGTGCAGCATCATATGGCGCCGATAGCAGAGTGGTTCAAGAAACCGTGTTGGGTGATCATAATTGTGGCTGTGATAGTCTATGATCCCTTCCTTTTGCCCGCAACGGTTGCAACCAAACTCTTTTGCTTCAGGGATTTATCCATTTTTTATAGCCTTTTTGGTCTTTCGAAAAGAGGCGTTGCGTTCTGATTCACTCCACTGCTTAAAATTGATCATTTTTTAAACATATACCTTCTTAACAAAAACATTATCAGTATTGACTTTTCGTCTTTGTGGTACAAACCCATATTTTACATAACAGTTGATACTCATAAAACTACAAAATGCTGTCGCAGTTTTTACGCCCTTCATACGGACAAACGATTCCCTCAGCTGAAATAGTTTTCGATATATGCCACGCTTGCGATAATCTTTCAAGACAAAATCACTTTTATAACGCGCCGTCTTTGTTTTGGAATTAATTACAATGCAAACAACCCCAACAATTTTGTCATCATCAGTAGCTCCAATCCAAATGGCTCCCGGCGGATTAGCCAACGTAACGCCATCACGTTTTATATCTTTTCCAAGAATTTTGACTTGATCAAAAGCAACAACCTTATTTTTTATATTGTCCATATATATTTTTCCATATTCCCTTTCATTGTGTTAAATTCCAAATTCGCTAAACAATATTGCTTTCACGGCCTTTCTATTCACACGCCCTAGCCACCAGCTTCCTCCTGAAACTTCCCTTAACCGCTCTTGTTAATTTTTGAATTGCCATAAATCAGTTCCTCATACTCCTTGTCTGCCTTACTCGGCTTTTTTATGGGTTGAATAACCCTCTTATAATTGCCACCTAAAATGGATTTAAAAACATGAAGTGCTGGATATCCGCCAAAATTATGATCACCACGGCCCTTGGCAATGTTGTTTTTCCTTATTTTCCATGCCTCAAGGACTCTTTTGATGGCCATTTTGCGGTTAACCGGGTCTTTAATTTCAGCTTTGATATACTCAATAACACCTTCAAAGCCGGGCCTGTACTTTGCAATCACGGCATACGGATCATATTCATTCCAATACCGGTCCTGTTCAAGCATTTCAGGAAAAATCGCAATCAACTGTTCATAAAATATCGGGTATAGGGTGCGCAGCTTGTTGAAGCGTTTAGCGGATTCCGCATGCAGTGGGGTGGCAACACGCAATGCCTGACCATTCCACATTTGCGCATCATAGATAGGACAATATTTAATATTTTTATCATGCAAATATTTAAACACGTCCTTCTCAGACCAATCATATATGGGCTTTACAAACTTAACATTGGGCGCATCCGTGCCAGCGATGTAACATTCATTGCGTTTGTTGACCACTGATCTATAACGGATTAAACTTTCATCACAGCGAATGCCATTAATAAAAGCAATCTTGCCTTTAAAGTTCTGGGCGCAATATGCATCCATCCTGTACTGGTCAAAAACAACATCTTCAGGTTTGACAATGGCAATTTCAGGCTTTGGCCTGATCCATTCCCGGTTCTTGTCCCATTGTACGTATTCATATTTTTTACCAAGTATAAATTTCTCACTTTTTAGCTGTACAGCGTAGTAATAAAAATTATACTTTGGATTTTTCGCATATTCTTGAACAAAATTAATTACGTTATCAGGGATCAGTTCTTCATCTCTAAAAATAACATTGATTTTACCATCTGCCGGGCCTTCCCAGCCACGATCACGCAGCACTTCTTCCAACAAATGCAAAACAACAAGGCTGTCCTTTCCACCTGAAAAACAAACCGCCACACTATCAAACGTATCCAGCACATGCTGCACACGGCTTTTTGCCTCTGCGTAAACATCCATGTCAATGTACTTAACATTCTTTTTAGGACCATGTGCTTTAACAGTATTCGTCAATTTCGATTACAATCCTTTCTGAAATCGTAGCGGCA
This sequence comes from Desulfobacteraceae bacterium, assembly GCA_024230435.1. Classification (GTDB taxonomy): domain Bacteria; phylum Desulfobacterota; class Desulfobacteria; order Desulfobacterales; family Desulfosarcinaceae; genus UBA2230. Next base: position 497 of record JAAERL010001186.1, on the reverse strand, counting down.
TCAGGGTGTTTTCCCTTTAGGCTCCTTAACCATCGATGCCATTTATTTTGCTCATCCTCATCATTGAAAATAATTGTGTACTGAATGACCGGTTTGCCCTTCTTGTTTTCTTGTGGGCTGTCAGCGGCGGGCGTGTCCTCAAAAATGTTATCATTGATTAAGTCAGATACATCCATGTTCTTTACTTGGGTCAGCTCCGTGGACTCAAGCATATCAAAGCCTGTGAACTCAATGTCAAAATCCCCCACTTCCTCAAATTCTCTTAACAGCCCAGTCAACCGGTCAAAGTCCCATTCGCCATTTATCTTGTTTAACGCCAAATTCAATGCTTTTTCATGCAAACTATCAAGATCAACATTGATTGGAATCAATAATAAACGTCAATTCCCTCAGCAGGTGTGAGCCGCAAAGCCCGTGGCCGCAGTGGTCGTAAGATAGATAGGATGCCCAGCAGTCATGAATGATTACCCCACCGTATCTGGGAATAATATCCAATC
>JAAERL010001185.1 GCA_024230435.1 Desulfobacteraceae bacterium | reverse complement strand
CGCAGCCGATGTCGACAGGGCCAGGGCTGTCGCCAGGATTGGAGACCATCGTCATCAGCGCCTCTTCTTCAATTTTTCCGTGTTGATCGTTTGATTGTTATTTCAGTTCAGTCGACAGCATGTTGATTTGGATCTAAAAAATATATTACTTATTACTATGCTGATTCAAAGATTTTTTGTTAAGTTGGCTGGCGCGCACAACCTGAACGGAAAAATTAAAGATATTTGGCGGGCAAAACCCCGATTAGAGCAATTAGAGCTGTCCTCTTGTAGGAACTCGTTGGATTCGATACCGCGAACGTTTTTGAGACTGATACTTTTCGAGGACCGAATTGTTTTGGGCGCCAGACGACAGTTGTGGCTCATCTCAGACAGCAGTTTTTACCAGAAAGCGGTTTATATCCTGCGTAGCAAGTTGTTGCCGCGTGCGCTGTCGTTCGTCTGCAGATGCCCGCCGCCCTCGTGCTGAGGATCTTCTACACATTACTCCTCGTCTTCTTAGTCGTCGCAGTCCTCCCAACGGTCATCATCGTTGAAGTCGTGGTCAGGCACTTGTCTAACTGTACAAAACAAAGATGATATGAATTGTAAAATTAATTTACTTGCTGATTTTTACTAGTT
>JAAERL010001184.1 GCA_024230435.1 Desulfobacteraceae bacterium | reverse complement strand
TGTTGAGTGGCCCGGAGGGGCAAGGGGGGACAAAAAGGGCGCAGCCTGCAGGGTTGCTTTGAGGAGGTGAAAATACCTCCGTACACATTGATAGTTTGGTGCAAATTGATACTTTTGTAAAATATGTACTTTTGTCAACCATAAATAAAATTAAGTGTTAAAGTTGCTCGAAATACTGGGGATGGTGTTTTACTGGCAGTCTTCTCCTGAGGAGGTGATTCAATGTGCAAGCAGTATTTTCTCTTTCACTCTTCAAATATGCAATATCAAACCTAGTGTAAATATTTTTTGATTTAATACATAATTTTCAACCCAAAACATGCCCCAGGCCTAGTCCTCAATTTTCTGAAAAAAAGATGTTTGTGCATATATTGGGTAGCCTATCTCCTTGCGCTGGGGTGGTATGAGCAAATGGGTGGTCAATTTTGAGTTCTATCCTCTCAACTGTGAACTATTGGCACTTCCAGAGCAAACTTGTTTTGGCACCATGACAGTGACTGGCTTTCTTGTAAAATTGAGGCTCCTACCAAAGTTGCACCGGCATGTAATATTATTGTCTCACCATAGTATCTTGATACTTTCACAATTTTTTTATGTATCAACATTCAATATATTGTGATGTTGAAACATTTTTAACGAGCTATTTTGTGCTTGATAGGACTCGGGGTATGGGCGCATACATGCGCCCATTTCAAAAGGCCTATCTTTGCAGGCTTGAAAAGATACCTTATACCAATTTCCGCATGGGGAGCGATATGGCTTTGGAAAGCTCTGTTTCTTACTTTTTTGTACCATCCGTTGTGTTTGAATAACATGAC
>JAAERL010001183.1 GCA_024230435.1 Desulfobacteraceae bacterium | reverse complement strand
ATGGCTTAAAATAATCTTGCTTCTTTAAAATACCTCCACACCAAGATGATGTGTCGTCCAGCTGATGTCGATCTATTGTCGTCAGAATTTGATGGGGCAGTTGACAGTTGGAGTGCTGCCGTACCATAAAAGGCTTCTCTATTACTATTATGCTTCCAATCAGCAGACGCACGGCACGGGAAGTGGAGGGAATTTTTCACGGCAAAGGCTTCTGATAGTTCTGCTTTCTGCGTGAAAAATGAGAAGTTCGAAGTGCGAGTGCTTTCTCCAAAAATGCATGCCAAAAATTAAACTTTTTAAATGTGTGTCGTTTTCTCGCTATCTTTCTTACATATCGTATCGTACTCCATCGTACACTTTTTCCCACGCCATCCGCATAAATAATATTTATGCGCTGCCTGCATGCATTGCGAGAATGTGAATGGTTGGTGCTGGCCGCTTAGACAGTACACAGTACAGCCTAAACAATAATACACAACAACAAAAGCTGGGTGGGCCGCTGTGGT
>JAAERL010001182.1 GCA_024230435.1 Desulfobacteraceae bacterium | reverse complement strand
TTGTTTTTAAGCGGATAACGTACAAAGGTGAGAAATAATTAGGATCAACGAGATGATATTGTCAGTGAAACATCTTGCCAATGTGGCACAGCTAGATTCTTAGTGAGCTTTATCGAGCTGATGCAGCCAAAAGATATGGAGGTATCGGTCATTTTGCCGTCTCCCCGCAGCAACTCTCATTTCATAAATAATTGTTCCAGCAGCACAATATTTCATAGCAATAACGCAACAAAATATATAACCACTAGATAGATACTCACGACAGCATTCCATTTCTTGATCTCAAATCGAGGAGCCTTGCCTGTTGTGGCGGCTTTTTTCTTTGGTGCCTCTTCGGCTGCGGGTGGGGCGGCATCTGCCATTTCTACGTCTTCCGATTTATTTTCACTGCTGCCTGACATTGTAGAGTTGTTAGTAATATTTGAGTATAATGGAGGTTAGTTGCGGTTGATTTTAAGTAGTGTTGTTGCCGTGGATGTTGCCAATGATCTTTCATCGATGCTTTGAATCGATGGTTTCGATTTTCATTTTCGTTTTTCCCTTTGTAATGTATATAAGTATTGTTCGATACCTTTAGTTAACATACCGGTACTACTTACCCCTTCGCGTGATTGGCAGCAGGAT
>JAAERL010001181.1 GCA_024230435.1 Desulfobacteraceae bacterium | reverse complement strand
TACTCCAAATATTTATTTTGAGTTTTACTAGCGGTTTGTTAGTGCCCAAATTAGTCAGGTTGGCCATCTGGGAAGGCCAAATTTTGGGCCGGAAAAATGCTCATATCTCGGTCAATATTTGAACTTTTTCAAAATTTGAAATTGTACAATGTTGAGGATGCCTTAGATCTATTCATTAATGCGACAAAAAGGATGATTAAATAATTATCGGCTGCGTCAGATTTTTTTCCATAAAAAGTAGCCCATTATGTCAGGTCTACTCTAAGTACAATTCCGGCAGGTTCAACGTCAACGAGAAGTGTTGTTGTCGTTGCGTTTTGGTCCTGCAAAGTTGAATCAAGTCGCGGCAGAATTAGGAATCGGTTTCAGAGAGCCATTCCCTCAAAAATTATTACGCAGCAGCTACTGGCTTTTGTAAAATATTGTCTTTAGATATTTAATTTTTCAGTTAAATTCTAAAAGTATCCTATGCTTATTAGTGATACAGAAATGAAACCTTAACCATCAGGTTTGAAATTGCGTTTTTTGTGATGATTTAATTTTTCACGCTAGTACTAACCTTCTCTTTTCCCTCACTGTGATATCAGATCCCACCTGTCACCAACCAACACATGTCATATTTTAACTAGTGGAAGCTAGGGATTTCACAGGTTACATGCAGAAATTCGGTATCCGGCTATGTCTGGGACTTGCCGGTAATCAAAAATATCTAAAAACACATGACATAATTTAACTAGTGGAAGCTAGGGTTTTCACAGGTTACATGCAGAAATTCAATATTCGGTATCCGGCTAGGTCTGGGACTTGCCGGTAATCAAAAATATCTAAAAACAC
>JAAERL010001180.1 GCA_024230435.1 Desulfobacteraceae bacterium | reverse complement strand
ACGGCAAATGCCGCCAATGTCAAACTGGACCTTGTGCAAAGGCCGTACGGTGATTTGGCTTTCCCCATGATGGCAATGTGCTGTCAGATGGGTTGATGACAACACCCCTGAGTACCAAAAGTATTTGTAGAGGGCAACACAGTGGATGGGAGGCAGGTCGATCGGGCGGACAACAATAGGATCTGTTGTTGCGCCATGGCGTTGACGTCAAAAGTACGTTATGTGGGACTGCTCGGGTGGGGGAGCTCTAAATTAAAATTCAAAGATTGTTACGCGAACAGAAATATTATTCCTGTTCGCGTAACAATCTCCAAATCCTGAGTTTGTTACCACTAAGAGTGGTATATCCTCCACAAGGTTGCTTCTTTTGGTGTCATCGAAAAGAATTAAATCGATGTGTGGTCAAAAACACGGACGATGGCCTGGACGGTTTCGACCGTACTTTGGGCGTTATTTACATTTCGGAAACTTACTTATTTTAGTTATCGTGATCACAAAAAATAGCCTATTTTTTGGTACGTGATTT
>JAAERL010001179.1 GCA_024230435.1 Desulfobacteraceae bacterium | reverse complement strand
CGCCCCTGTGAAGCACGAAACCGCCTCCATGTGAAACATGGTGGCCGGTAGTTCATAAGATACAGACACTTGCCAGCGCCTGTATAGTGTTCCATCCATAAATGGGCAATTTGCCATTTCGCCGATGGACAAGACCTATATTCAGATAATTTACATCCAATAGAAACTTTAAAAAAAAACAGCCGGCAAGGGACGTGAATCCCTGCCGGCCATTAATATAATCATAATTTTTTTTGGAGATCGGCTTAGTCTTCGTTAAGTTTTTCCTGAAGGTTCTCGCGTAAAATTTCACCAAAAGTTGATGTCGCAGGCCCCATATTGTTTACATAGTCACTGAGCAGTTCCTGATCGTTTTCCATATCCAACCGCTTGATGGAAAGCCCGATTCTGCGTTCATCACTGTTGATATTCATAACTTTGGCGGTAATCACATCATTGATGTTATACATACCCACCGGCGTTTTAATTTTTTCCTTGCTGATTTCAGACACATGAATCAGACCTTCGATACCTTCCTCAAGCTCGACAAAGACGCCAAAATCAGTCACATTAGTCACCGTGCCAGTGATCTCTTTTCCTACATCGTAGCGCTGTGCGACTGTTTCCCATGGATCAACCTGAAGTTGTTTGATACCAAGAGAAAAACGTTCGTTGTTCTTGTCAATTTCCAAAACAATGGCTTGCACCACATCGCCTTTTTTGAAAATTTCGGAAGGATGTTTGATACGCTTGGTCCATGAAATATCGGAGATATGAACCAGTCCGTCGATACCTTCGTCTATACCGATAAACAATCCAAAATCAGTAATGTTTTTGATCTTGCCTTCAATGGTGGTCCCCACCGGATATTTGTCACTAATAACATCCCATGGATTGGGTACGGCCTGTTTCATCCCCAACGATATGCGCCGGTTCTCGGGTTTGATATCAAGCACAACGGCTTCGACCTCTTCACCTACGGATACGACTTTGTTGGGATGACGAATTTTGCGTGTCCATGACATTTCGGAAACATGGATGAGCCCCTCAATACCTTCTTCCAATTCAACAAATGCGCCATAATCCGTCAGACTCACGACACGGCCCGTTACCTTGGAGCCTACGGGATATTTTTCCGTTGCGGCGGTCCATGGATCGGGGGCAAGCTGTTTCATGCCAAGTGATACACGCTCACGATCGATATCCAGGTTCAGGATTTTCACGGTAATTTCATCACTTACACGGAACATCTCTGAAGGATGTTTAACACGGCCCCATGATATATCGGTAATATGCAGCAGTCCGTCAACTCCCCCTAAATCGACAAAAACACCATATTCAGTGATATTTTTGACCAGTCCTTGAACGACTTTGCCTTCGTGGATTGAGCTCAGGGTTGCGCTGCGTTTGGTTTCACGCTCATTTTCAAGAATAACGCGCCGGGAAAGTACGATATTGCTACGTTTTCGATTATATTTGAGAATTTTGAACTTAAATGTTTTGCCGACCAGTTCGTCTAGATTTCTTACAGGCCTCAAATCAGCCTGAGACCCCGGCAAGAAGGCATTCACACCGATATCCACTGAGAATCCGCCCTTTACACGGCTAACAATAGTACCTTCAATAGCTTCGTCCGCATCGTAAGTTTTCTTTATTTCTTCCCAAACTTTGACCTTTTCGGCTTTTTCCTTTGACAAGACGACAACTTCATTTTCATCGTCCCACCATTCAACCATGACCTCGACTTTATCGCCGACTTCAGTGGTTATTTCACCGTTTTCGTCTCTGAATTCCTGGATGCGGATTTGCCCTTCGGATTTGTAGCCTATATCAACAAGGACATGTTCTTTGTCTATGGAAATTATTTTACCTGTTACGACCTCTCCCTCGGCAAAGCGTTTGAAGCTTTCCTCATAGAGATCCATGAGGCTTTCCATGCTTTCCTCTTCAAGGTTCTCATCTAAAGAATCATCAACATCGGAAGTGTCATCATTTGCTGTATCTTCAGACGATTGAAGCTGACCTGTTTCAGGTTTATCTGAAACGGTATTGTCAACTTGCCCTTCGTTGTTGACCTCGGAACCTTCTGTTGGATCGATTTGTTCTGGATTTTGTTTTGTGGATTCTGATTCGGAAATGTTGTTCATTTGTTTGTAAATACCCCCTAAACCTAATTCTCCTGCTATCTATGCGCAGTAGTGGCCGCGACTATAGCTAAGCAACGGCAAAATTGCAATGACAAATTTAAATATTCTCTGTTATATCCTTTTGCAGCACATTTACCGGCACAGTAAAATATTACCAATTAATATTTTCTGGCCAAGGTAAAAAACATGCAATAAGCAGACCAATGTTGAACCATTTTAATTTTTCAACCAATTTTCGGTTCCTGATTTCCCTTAGGACACATCTGCTGAACCAATTCAAACATGGCCTGCACCACTTGTTGAACATTCAAGTTGGTCGAGTCAATTTGAATGGCGTCTTTGGCTGGTTTCAATGGGGCGATTTGGCGGGAGCTGTCATTTTTATCTCTAATTGCCATCTCCGTTTCAACGGTTTTAGGATCGGGCACATCCCCGGATTTACATGAAAGTTCCTCAAATCGGCGCGTAGCTCGTACGCTCAGATTGGCATCAAGATAAAATTTTATGTCAGCCTCGGGAAACACGACAGTTCCCATATCCCGGCCCTCAAATACGGCATGCGTTTGTTTTCCCAGAAAACGTTGAAGAATCAATAAGCAATCACGTACAACGGGACGCGCCGAAATGGCGGATGCCTTCATGGAAAGTTCAGGTGAACGGATTTTATCAGTTATATCAGTCTGATTGAGTACCAGGCGCAATCCCATGGCGATTTCTTCGAATCCAAGATGAATTTTGCCGCACAGTTTTTCTAAAGCCTTGTCATCATCTGAAGCTATATTGGCTTGACTGGCGGCATAGGCAATGCCCCTGTAGAGTGCGCCGGTATCGATATAGCGAAATCCCAATCGTTGAGCCAGCAGCTTACTAACGGTAGTTTTGCCAGCACCGGCGGGACCATCGATGGTTATAATAATTTTTTTTTTGCGGCCATCTGTATCCAAAAAACACTTCCCCTTATTTGTGCCTTTTTGTGCACTTCATAGTGCACTTTTTAAAAATAAAAAAATAAAAAAAATGAAATTGACTGTCAAAATCTTGTTGGCGTTAATACGAAAACAACATTTTTTTTCGAAAGCCTGCATCTATCATGAATTCCGCTTAAAACTTTATCCGCCAAAAATCAATTGTAGACATGAAAAACTATCTTTCGCACACTCTTGTCTGCGCCAAATTCACGTAGTGCACATCCAGAAATGGAAAATTTGCCCAAGCTCTTAGGGTCATGGAAGGTGCAATCCTTTCGATATTGCTCCGGATTTGGATTAGTTTTCAAGACGTGTCAATGGGTGCATGCTCAACGTCTTTGCCTATTGACGCAACATAACGAAAACGGATTCAAAGCTAATGTGAATCAAGGACAAACAAAATTGGGTGATTTGCATCTTCCACGCCCCGTATGTTGTGCTGATAAATTTTATCCTCGCAATATCAATCCTTGGGCATGTCAATCAGATGGCCGCGTTAGGCTATTTACAGTTAAATAATATACTATCTTGCATGTCTTTTTTCCCGTCTTGTGTGTTATGCTAAAGGTTCGAATACGTTAAGTATGCAAACTTTGGCATGCCTCGAAGACGAAAAAAATTAAGCCCAATATGGTATCTGTTAAGATGCTATATTTTTTTCGCCAATCGCCTTAAAATTTTCGTGCGCCTTGATCCCGAACAAATTTTCCTATTTCGCCAATGGACCCCACCTATTTATGGAACCTGCGGCGGCTCGATTATTTTTGGGCAATTCCGATTCGGTCCAACCCTTTCAAAAAGCGTTGGTTTTCAGCAGGCAATCCGATATTAATACGAATATAATTGGGAAACCCGTAGGCCGTCATAGGGCGCACAATTACGCCTTGTTTCAACATATCCTTGAAAACCTGTTTTGCCTGACGAGACACATCGATCAGAAAAAAATTGGCTTGAGAATCAAAAAAGTTTATTTTGCGTTGTTCCAGCTCATCATGCAAAAAAGACATCCCCTGATGGGTGATGTCTATGGTTTTTCGTAAAAATTCCACATCATCAAGAGCAGCACAAGCCGCTGCCTGGGCAAGGCAATTTACATTGAAAGGCATTCGTATACGGTGAAGCAATTGAGCCAACTCAATGGGCATGACTCCATAACCGATTCTCAACCCCGCCAATCCGTAAGCCTTCGAAAAAGTTCGCAAGGTGACAACAGCCGGAGTTGTTTTCAGGTAATCCAGGCCCTTTGCGCAACTCGCATCACGCGTGAATTCAATATAGGCTTCGTCCACCACTACGATAACATTAGGCGGAACCTTTTTTAGAAATTGTTCAAATTCCGTCCGTTTAACAATGGTTCCAGTCGGATTATTGGGATTACAAATAAATATTAACCGGGTGCGAGAGTTGATATGCGCAACCATTTGATCCAGATCAACGGTCAGATCACGCAACGGTACACGGATTAACGTAGCACCAGCACTTTGGGCTACTATGGTGTACATTAAAAAAGACGGACTGGGTACAATGACTTCGTCTCCAGGTTTAAGTAAAACCCTGGCCAGCATACCCAGAAGATCGTCCGATCCATTTCCCAGCACAATGTTTTCCGGCTGCACATTGAGAAAGCCGGCAAGCCGTTGAACCAAGTCAAATCCACTGCCGTCCGGATATCGATTCAAGGCCCCCAATACCGACGAGAGGGCTTCAACAGCTTTTGGCGAAGCTCCCAACGGATTTTCGTTAGAGGCAAGCTTTATGCAAGTACCGGCTCCGTATTCACGCTCAAGCTCGGAGAGCGGCTTTCCAGGAACATACGGATCAATGTCAAGTATGTAAGAAGGTATATGCCATTTCATGATTGACCCTTTTTAGTGTCCATCCTGAAATGGCATCCTGCGGCACAGCTTTTAAGGACTTTGAAAGAACCTAAGTTCTTAAATTTTCAACAAACAATCTGCCATTTCATGAGTGACTTTTTTGAAAAAATAAAATCATCGGTTATCAGCTAGCAGCCCTGATGCCTTCTTCCAAGGCTTTCATATTCAAATCAATAACCTTGGGTTTCTTGGCAAATTCTTGTTTCACACATTTTTTTAGAGTCTCGGTTGAAACGAGCCCTGTACGGGCGACAAAAGCTGCCAGAGCAACAATATTCGCTGCTTTAACATTTCCAAGTTCTGTAGCTATCTCCACAGCGGGAACCTTGAGCTCAGAAACGTCATTACGCCCCGAACCAATTGGAATCAGAGACGTATTGATTAAAACAACACCGTCAGGCCTGACAATGTTGCTGAATTTTTCCAATGACGGCCGGTTCATAGCAACCAAGTGGAGCGGATTTTTAATAATGGGAGAACCGATGGGCCGGTCGCTGATAACAACTGTACAATAAGCTGTACCACCGCGCATTTCAGGTCCATAAGACGGAATCCAGGCCACTTCAAATCCCTCTTCCATTGCAGCATAGGCCAAAATTTTTCCGATAAGCAGTATACCTTGTCCACCGAATCCGGCAAACATCACTTCGCTTTGCATGCAACCTCCTAATTCCCAAGTATATCCTTATTTCTCATCGGTCTCGGGTGTTTTTAAATCTCCCAGAGGATAATATGGCAAAAGAGCCTCTTCAGCCCATTTTATTGACTGAATTGGCGTCATTCCCCAGTTGGTGGGACATGTGCTTACAACTTCCACCAATGAAAAACAGCGCTTTTCCATCTGGTACGTAAACGCCTGCTTTATAGCCTTTTTGGTTCTTTTGATAAACTTGGGTTTAATTACGGTTTGCCTTGTAATATAGGCTGGTGTGACCAGTGCGGACAACAACTCCGCCACGCGGATAGGCATGCCGACATCATTAGTCTGGCGCCCGGCCGGACATGTTGTAGTGCGCTGATCAGGCATAGTAGTGGGCGCCATTTGCCCGCCTGTCATACCATATACGGCATTGTTAACAAAAATAGTGGTGAATTTTTCACCACGGTTAGCAGCATGTATAATTTCTCCCATTCCGATGCTGGCCAAGTCACCATCACCTTGGTACGTAAAAACCATTAAATCCGGGCGCACACGCTTAACACCTGTAGCCATAGCCGGTGCGCGCCCATGGGCAGCCTCCTGGAAATCGCAGTCAATATAATTGTAGGCCAATACGGCGCATCCAACCGGTGCAATACCCACCGTTCGGCCGCGAACACCCAATTCATCAATGGTTTCAGCCACAAGTCTGTGGATAACTCCATGTGTACAACCAGGACAATAATGCGTAGGTACATCAAATAAAGCCTTGGGTTTTTGAAATGCTTTAGCCATATAATATCTCCTCATCCTACCGTTGAAGATGGCATCCGGGTCATGTGACCTAAGGATGATTGGCCATTTTATAATGACGCCATCCGGGCTTTGATCAAATCAATTATTTCTTCCGGTGTGGGAACTTCTCCACCGCATTTGCCATACCATTCGACTGGACAGGCACCCAAAACGCTGCGTTGAACATCTTCGAGCATCTGCCCCATACTCATTTCAATGCTGAGAACCAGTTTGCATCCGCTGGATGTTACAGCCTTGCAGATAGCTTCTTCTGGGAAAGGAAACAGTGTCTGTGGCCGTATCAATCCAACATGGATTCCCTCATCGGCCAGCATATCGACAGCCGTTCTGCAAACACGGCTCATGGTTCCATAAGAAACAATTAAAATCCGGTAGTCCTTTTCGGTATTGTATGATTCAAAAAGGATTTCATCTTTCATTTTTTCATATTTTTCTTTAAGAACCAGATTATTATTATTCAAAACCACGGGATCCAGAAAAAGAGACCTGACCAGATTGCGGGTCTTGCTTTTACGATGATCCATTCCATTGGTGGCCCATTCGTCTTTATTAGTAGGCTCGCTTTTCAAATCATCAGGAAATTCGACTGGCTCCATCATTTGTCCGATAAGACCATCACCAAGAATCATAACCGGATTACGATATTTTTCCGCTAATGGAAATGCTTTCATCACCATTTCGGCCGCTTCTTGAACCGTTGCCGGAGCCATGACCAGCATACGGCAATCTCCGTGCCCGATACCTTTTGTCGCCTGCAGATAATCAGCCTGGGACGGCAATATTCCTCCAAGACCGGGTCCGCCCCTCATAATATTGACAAATACCGCCGGACATTGCGCACCGGCAAGGTAACTGATACCTTCACTCATCAAGCTGATACCCGGACTTGAGGACGTAGTAAATACCCTTGCGCCGGCCGCTGCCGCGCCAAATATCATGTATGCTACCGCCACTTCGCTTTCACCCTGAAGAAAAACACCGTTTACTTCCGGCATGCGCCAACATAAATACTCGGCGACTTCAGACTGCGGCGTAATCGGGTAGGCAAAGTAATTCAGACATCCAGCCCGTATAGCGGCTTCGGCAATGGCTTCATTGCCTTTCATGAGAACCTTGGCCATTGTGACCCTCCTTTACTTGTTCGTGTCCTCGGCTTCAACCGTTTCTGTGATAGTGATAGCAACATCCGGGCACATGGTACAGCATATGGCGCACTGGATGCAGTCCTCTGGTTTGGTTTGATAGACGGGAAAATATCCTTTGGCGCCAACCTTATCAGAAATCTCTAGCACATTTTTTGGGCATACGCTTACACACAAACCGCACCCCTTGCAAAGATCTTCATCAATTCGATAACAAAGTTTCATGCCCTTTTCTCCTTATTCAATTAAAGACCGCTTTTATGACAACGCAATGGCCTTTTTCCACGGCGGAACAAGCTGGCGGTAAATGGTTAACAAGGGAATTTCAAACTCATGAATATCCACACCGGATAAAAGTTCCTTTGCAACGGTAATAAAAGCAACCGGCAACCCGCTTCGCTCACTGAGGGCGCGCATGAATTGATACCCGTACCGGATATGACCGGTTTGGGTTTCATCAATCAGATTAGCATTGCCCACCCATCCGTTGATGGATAATTTTGATACAGCTTCTATGGCTTTGCGAATAGCGATACACCCCTCCACACTATCGGTGTTAGGGCGATAGGGATTAACGACCTGTAACACATTGAAGGGCTTTTTGCGGCCGCTGAAGGCATCCGCCAATGCCGCCAGCACTGTTGCACCCGCATCGTCTCCTCCAACATCAATAATGGCACAATCGCCCGGCTGACGTATCAAACCACTGATTGCCGGTGAAAGAATCGGCAGATCCGCCTGTAAAAGCCCTTCAGGCGGCAATATGGTTTCAATGCCAAGCTGATTGAGAACTTTACGCGCTTCCCGTGTTCTGAAATAAGGATTGACAAGATCCAGATCGGCAATGCGAACGCGGCGGCCAATAGCGTTTTGATAAACGGCAAGATTTACAGCCACTTCCGTTTTCCCGCTTCCATAATTTCCGACAATGACTGTCAGACCAGGCAAGTCAATTCCACATTCTTTATCTACAGGACCACACATAATTTCCGTTTATAAGACCTATTTTAGTTCTACAAATTCGGGGTTTCGTGTAATTATTATGTCACATTATGCCCCATTGCTTAATCATCTTCGGTCGATGTTTGCATTGAATTAATATAATTCACAATAATTAAATTGCAACTTATTTGCAATTTGCAGCTGTGTCAAGGGGATTTAAGCCGGCTTTCAATAATTCCGGTGCTATGGTAGGTGAAATAATAAAAATTTAGAAAAGGAAAAGACCACCATGCAGATTGTAAAACCGGGTCTTGAACAGCTTGCTGCAGCGCCGCCGCCCTATTTAAAAAACAAGCGAATCGGGTTATTGTGCAACGCTGCGTCTGTTGACAATAAATTGATACATGCCAGAGAGCATCTTTTTAAGCTTTTCAACCGTAACTTAAAGGCTATTTTTTCACCTCAGCATGGGTTTTATGCTGAAAAACAAGACAACATGATCGAATCGTCTGACAGGCTTGACCCCTGGCTCAATATTCCAATCTACAGTCTGTACAGCGCTACACGGGCTCCAAGCCAAAAGATGCTTGCCGGCTTGGATGTCCTGGTAATTGATTTGCAGGATGTCGGCACACGGGTTTACACCTTCATGTACACGATGTCATATTGCCTGGAAGCAGCTAAAAAATATGGTCTCAAGGTTATCGTTTTAGACCGGCCCAATCCAATAGGCGGCGTTGTTGTGGAGGGCAATTGTCTGAATCCGCGATGGTCTTCATTTGTGGGGCGTTATCCCATCCCCATGCGTCACGGGCTGACCATGGGCGAGCTTGCACTGTTGTTCAATGAAGCTTATTGCATAGGCTGTGATCTGGAGGTAATTCCCATGTCGGGCTGGAATCGGCAAATGCTGTTTCCGCAGACACGAATGCCTTGGATACCACCGTCACCGAATCTTCCTACACCGGTTTCAGTCCAAGTTTATCCAGGCCAGGTTATCTGGGAAGGCACCAATGTTTCCGAGGCACGGGGTACAACTCAACCCTTTGAAATTTTCGGCGCTCCATTTTTTAACCAGCAAGCCATACTTGAGTTTATCACCACGGATATCACCGGAGTGATATTAAGACCTGTCGAGTTTGAACCAACTTCAAACAAATGGGCTCGAACCTTGTGCAGAGGGTTTCAGATTCATATTACCCATTCAGAAAATTATGCACCCTATCGCACTAGCTTGCTGCTTTTACAGGCCGTGCTCAAATGCCATAAATCAGATTTCAAATGGAAAGCGCCTCCCTATGAATATGAGTACCACCGAAACCCCATCGATTTGATTTTAGGCGGCCAATGGGTACGTGAAAGCCTTGAAAACATGACCCCTATTGATGCTATGGAACAAATCTGGAATAGCGATTTAATGGCCTTTGACCAGCTTCGCAAAAAATATTTCCTTTACTCGTAATTTAGGGTCTTGGAAGATGCGAATATATAACTCTTGCTTGTCTTTGAATTCGTTTTCGTTATGTTGCGCCAATGCGTACAGACAATTAGTATGCACCCGTCTTTGCTTTTTGAAAACGAATCCAAATCTAAGCGCAATAACGATGGCGTATTGGCATCTTTCAAGACCCTTAGAACTTGTGTTTAACCTATCGCCAAATAAGCAATGCAGCAAAAAAAATCTGGCCAATATGGGTTAAACTATTGAAAGCAACCTCATGAAAATACCAGAAAATCATCCTCATTGGAAACGCATGCAATTTAAGCAAAACAAGGTATGGATAGCGGTAAGATCCAACAATCAGTTGATTTTGGATGGCCATAAGGCTCTTATGAAATACCAGTTAAATCAATCACACCAATACTGGGTGAATGTATCAAACCTTCGCGAGATAGATGATTCATCCACTGCTGGTCCTAACAAAGAAAATACAACAACAAAAAAATACAAATCATTAACAGACACGAAGAAAGATGATTCCGCCATTCATATCTACACGGATGGTGCTTGTTCCGGCAATCCTGGGCCGGCAGGTATTGGCGTTGTCATGATCTACAAAGACCGTAAAAAAGAGATTTCACGTTACATTGGTATTGCGACAAACAATATTGCCGAACTTGAAGCCATTCGAACAGGTCTGACCGCAATCACAAATCATCGTTTGCCGATTGTTGTTTATACGGATAGTCAATATGCCTTCGGCCTTTTGACGAAGGGTTGGAAAGCAAAGCAAAATCAGGAACTTGTACAGGAGGTCAGAAAATTATCAAAAAAATTTACCCATTTACAATATGTAAAAGTAAAAGGTCATGCCGGTCATGAATACAATGAGCGAGCTGACCGTCTTGCGGTGGAGGCTGTTGAAAAGGGAGTATAAACCCCCATTTTTACCTGTCAAATCCGAATTTATCCATTTCGGTTTTCTATTGATTGACCGATAAAAAGGGGGTTTTAAATCATTTAAATGTGATCGAAAGGGATT
The DNA here is from genome assembly GCA_024230435.1 of Desulfobacteraceae bacterium. Classification (GTDB taxonomy): domain Bacteria; phylum Desulfobacterota; class Desulfobacteria; order Desulfobacterales; family Desulfosarcinaceae; genus UBA2230. The sequence goes on along the minus strand of JAAERL010001179.1, from coordinate 13,337 downwards.
CCAATTTGTTTAAGGCGATCGCTTTTCAAACGAATTGAATTGGCCTTTGACAAAAAAGCCGGATACTATAATCATTTACCAGCTCATCATAGGCCATATGCCTGCCGGTTATAAGTCAAGCCCATAAGTATTGCCATCGAATATGAATATTCAGAACTGAGTAAGATTAAGGCAAAGTTACCTGATTATGCCTTTTCAGTCTTTAGAGTTTCGATTTCTTTTTTCAATTCATCAATTTCTTGTTTGTACTTGCTGGAATCTTCGGAGTTCTCTACAACGTCTTCATCGTCATTTTTTTTCCAAGTATCTTTCAGTTCATCGAACCCCAAATATATAGCAAGTCCGCCTCCTAATAGTAGCGTAATAGGAATTGCACCGGCTAAAAGCTGGAGAAAAGCGGGGAACCATATAGTCAGGCCGATAAGGCCTGCTACTGCTGCTATTGCGCCGCCGATTAACGTTTTCATCTATTGAAACCTCCTTTTATTTTACCTGCTATTATAATGCCTAACTGTTAAAACCTTTGCCATTGATCCATCGGGAAATCAACCCGCAGATACTCTATATAAGGCCACCGTGCATACATCCGTTTGGAATCGGCATCCTATATTCATGTCAAAGGAAGATGCTCAGACTGCACATGTATTTGATTTTTAAATTTGAATGTTAGCGATCACAAAAGCTAATCACAAACACACGAATCACAGGGTTTGACCAATAGCATAAGCCAATTTAGAGCGCAAGCTTATTTTTATATCCCAAAATACGCGATTGATTCTGCAGAGTTAGTGCGTTAGGCCAAATTGTGTAAAAAAGTTGCCGCAGGTTTATGAATTTGACATCTAAGGCGATTGGCGGAAAAGAATATACCAGATTGAGCAGGATTTTTTTTCGTATTCAAGGCGCGCCAAAGTTTGCATACTTAACGTATTCGGGCTTTGGCATAACGCAGAAGACGGGAAAAAAGACATACAAGATGGTATATTCTTTAACAGAAATCGCCTAAGGGCTTTGATAAATTTATTTTTGGGCAATTGTTGTCCGCAATGTTTTATAAATTCCACGTTTTTAGCCGCAGGCGGCGCGTTGTTTTCCCGAAATTCGTCTCCTATGATGAGCCGGTTTTGCGCCAAATGCCCATTATAGACCGTAAACCCTTTATGAGTCTTTTTGGCATCCTTTTTTTCCGCCTTCATTGAGCATCAGTATCAGTGCAAATACATGTTCACTTGCACGGTAGCCAACGCCGCCTGGTGCTGGCAAATATTTATCCAGAGCATTCAATATGCCCAAACCGGCCGTAAATTCTCCCAATAAAGATAGTCCGGCAAGTGGTGTAATCAGATTTTTTGTTTTTTCGAGCTTGAATAGCAACGCAGTTTGTTTTACCATTGCATTTCACATCTCTGGTTCGGTAGTTATGATGTTATGGTAACTACTATCTGTCTGAATCAACGAGGTTTTTCAATGCTTATCGTCCTGAAAAAATGCCAATAGCGGATCTTGGGTTTGGAGAGTGTTTTTTTTGTACATACCCATATTTGCAAATCCGTTATGTTTCTGTTAAGTCCTTCCAAAATAAACAAATCCTATGGAAAAGATTATGCCCAAAGAAACTAAAAAAAACCCGAAAGGGATAAAAAATAAAGTGAAAACAACCATCCGTAGCCTGCTAAATGGAACCCGCAACCATTTTCTGTTTGAGCTGCCTGCGCGCGCAGGCTTAGTTACATGGCTCCTGGGCCGTTTGTTTACCGGCATTAAAATGGAACAAGAACATCTGAATACCATCCGTAAGCTTCCGGAAAATGCAATTGTCATATACACGATCAAATTTAAAAGTTATTTTGAGTTTCTTTTTTTTCATTGCCGGTATCGAAAAGAAAATGTCCGTGTTCCCGAATTAGGCTTCGGCTTTCGATTCTTCTTACTTCAACCCATAGACCGTCTATTTAGAAGCATTCTATCCAGTATCGATAATCTTGTCACTACAAAAACAAAACTCGATCCCTATACCTCGGGTTACTGGCGCCAATCCCTTTTAGAAGGACGCACATGTCTTTTGCCCCTTATCGAGCGGCATGGTTTTTACAATCGTTTTGTAAAAGCAAAAACCGATCCCTTACGGTTTCTTATTGACCTGCAAAATGAAACTGATCGACCCATTTATCTTGTTCCTCACTTGATGTTTTTTAGCAAAACTCCGGCCCCTCCTTTTCCGCGCATGCGTGATATATTGTTTGGAACGGAACAAAATCCGGGAATCATGCGCCGTTTGTTTGTCATGTTTAAACAACCCGGAAGGGTGTTCGTTGAGGTCTCCGAGCCTTTGGCCTTGAAAAAATTTATATCCCAAAAAGAAATTCAGCAAACCAGCATCGAATACGAGGCGCTTATGCTTAGGCGCAAGCTATTGCTGCAACATAACCGTCACCGTCAGAGTATCACCGGCCCGGTTCTTAAATCCCATGAGGAAATGAAAGAGAGCATCCTGGCAAATGACCGGCTTCGCAAATTCATGGCCCAGCAAGCCAAGTCGCGCAATGAACCTTTGCATGTCGTGCGCAAAAAGGCAGATTCTTATTTAGATGAAATTGCGGCCAAATACAGTTATTCCTTTGTAAAGCTTATTTCAAAACCTGTCGGATGGTTGTTGAACACCATGTTCGAAGGTACTGCAGTTGATAAAGAAGGTATCCGTAAAATGAAAACAGCCGCACAAAAGGGGCCTGTTATTTTGCTGCCATGCCATAAAAGCCATGTGGATTATCTTATACTGTCCTTTTTATTGTTCAACCATAATATGCCTTGCCCACACATTGCGGCAGGAAAAAATCTCTCATTCTGGCCTATGGGACCGATTTTCAGAGCAACCGGCGCCTTTTTCCTCAGGCGTACCTTTCGGGGCGCTGTTTTGTATGCCAAGGTTTTTTCAGAGTATATGCACAAGCTGCTCGAAGATGGCTTTAACATTGAAATCTTTATTGAGGGAGGCCGCAGCCGCAGCGGCAAGTTGCTGATGCCAAAGCTCGGCGGTTTATCCATCTTGTTAAATGCCTATAAAAACGGCGCCTGCAGGGACCTGGTATTTGTTCCTGTTTTTATAGGCTACGACCAGGTATTGGAAGAAGATGCATATGTGCATGAATTGGAAGGCGGTAAAAAAGAACCGGAAAATTTAAGCACGGTTTTACGCGCCAGACGTTTTCTAGCACGCCGGTACGGAAAAATTTACATTAATTTTCATGATCCTATTTTTCTGAGCGATCTAATGCAATCCTACAATGAACCACTGGCTCAATTGCCCCAGAAAACTCAAAATGATCTTTGCAGGCAAATCGGATCGAGAACCATCAATGCAATCGACAAGGTCAGCGTGGTAACACCGTATGCAATTGTTGCCGCAGCTATTCTCAATTGCCCGGCAAAACGTTTCACGCTTGAGGATATTTTTTCCATTATCGAAACGTATACCCAGCTTCTTTATATGCAAAAAGCCCGCTTTTCCGATACCATGCTTCTGGACCAGCGCAGAGCTTGTGAACAAGCACTGGGAAAATATGTGCAGCGAAAAGTTCTTGAGCTTCCCAGTGGTGAAAAAGGCCTTCCCATAGAAAAGGCAGAGTACATACTGTCTGCTTCAAAGCGTCTCAAATTGGAATATTATAAAAATAATTGTATCGCTTATTTCGTTCCGGCCGCTATTGCCGCCATGACCATACTTGAAAAGGACGCTTTTCAGTTTTCAGCAGCGGATTTACATAATCAATATAAATATTTACAAAATTTACTACAATATGAATTTGCCTACGATATTGATAATACCCATGAACATCATGTTCGTAAATGTCTCAAAGCGTTCATTGATGATGCTATTTTAATGCCCCATGCAACCTTGCCGGACACCTATCAGATCACTTCAGCCGGATTACGCAAACTAAAGTTATTTGCTCGCTTCCTGAAACCTTACGTGGAATCCTATCTCGTTGTGCTGAACTATTTTAAACAAACGGCTAAAAACAGCCACAGCCAAAAAGAAAGAATAAAGCGAATTCAGGCTTTAGGTAGGACCATGCTAAAAAAACAGGAGATTGATCTGCCCGAAGCCATATCCAAAATGAATTTCGAAAATGGCATCACCTCCTTTTCATCCCTAAAAATTAGAGGATTAGAAGATGGCGAGCTGATTGAGCCAGTTGAAAAAAAACTTCGTTATTATCTAAATTGTATCTGATGATGGATGCCATGATACTGGCTGCCGGCCTGGGAACCCGGTTGGAGCCATATTCCAAACATACGCCTAAGCCCTTATTCACAATTAACCGGCAGCCGATTCTGCAAAGGATCGTAGAGCAGTTGATCAATTCAGGATTTGATTCAATAATGGTCAACACTCATCATTTAAACAGCCGGATAGAAACTTTTTTGAATGGGCAAAACTACCCGATACCCGTCTACAGCCGGTTTGAACCTGAAATTTTGGGAACAGGCGGTGCGATACGCAATATTAGTGATCTGTGGCGCAGTAACTGCCTTTTCATCATCAATGCCGATATTTGCACCGATATTGATTTTTGTTCTGTAATGAGAACTCACCAGGTCAATGATTGCCCGGCAACCATGGTGATGCATCACCATCCGGACTTTAATAATGTATGGGTGGACAGCCAGTGCAATGTAGTTTCCTTTGAGCCGATTGAACAGACATCAATTGAACGGATACCAAATCAATGGCGCCGGATGGCCTTTACCGGTATTCATATTATTGACCGGTCCGTTCTTGATTTCATTCCCGCGCATGGCTATGCCACTATCATCGATGCTTACCGGCGTTTGCTGTCAGCCGGAAAAAAAATCAATGCATTCATTGTTCAGGACCATTACTGGCAGGATATTGGCACCACGAAAGGTTACCGGTCAGCATCATATGATCATATGGCGCCGCTGGCCTTTAAAATTGCTTTTGGAAAAGCTCCGGATCACGCCATTCAATGTTGCAAGCTTCCGGGCGACGGCTCACAGAGGCAATGGTATCGATTGACCGATGGATCAAACTCTCTGGTTATGGCGGATCATGATATCCGCTCAGCTTTAACACAACAGGAGCCGGACGCATTTACCCAAATAGGCAAGCATCTCCAATCAAAAGGCGTACCCGTTCCCCGAATTATTCTGGAGGATTGTTTTTCAGGCTTAATATTTTTGGAAGATCTGGAAGACAACCATTTACAAACCGAAATAAAAAATTGCGATAACAGTCAAAAATTAAGTCTATACCGCAAAGCCATAGATTGCTGGCGCCTACTGGCTACAAAAGGATTGGATGGTTTTGATCCATCGTGGACATATCAGAGCTCCTCTTATGATAAATCCCTGATCCTTGAAAAGGAGGCACGATATTTTATCGAAGCTTTTGTTCAGGACTATTTGGGATTAAAAACGAGCTTTGAACAATTGCATAATGATTTTGAGCATCTTGCAGACGGTATTGCCGCCAATGGAATACAAGGTTTAATACATCGGGACTTCCAGTCCCGTAATCTTATGGTCTGTAAAGACAGTTTATATGTCATCGATTTCCAGGGCGCTCGTTTCGGACCGATTCAATACGATTTAGCGGCTTTGCTGATCGATCCATACGTATGTCTGCCGCGCCGGTTACAGCGGCAGTTAAAAAAATACGCCATGGACAAACTTGGCGAAAACATGAAGCTGGATGAATCTTCTTTTTTAAGGGGATATGATTATTGCGCCCTTTCGAGAAATTTACAAATATTAGGCGCTTTTTCATTTTTAAGCAGAGTCAAAGGTAAAGCAGTTTTTGAAACCTACATTACCGGCGCGGTTCAAATGCTGCAAGTTAATATGGCCAAACTTGAACATCAATTACCAAATCTGGATAGTTTAATTAAAAAAATTTCCGTAAAATTTGCATAAAGGAGCAGTTGTAATGGATCGAATCAATATTATGATAAACGGTTTGCCGGGCAACATGGCCAAGGCCGTTCTAAAACAGGCTTTATCTCATAAGCATTTGAATATTTTACCTTTCTCATTAACTAGCCCGGATATCGAGACAGATCGTTTTCATTTCGAAGGCATAGAATTTGAACTGATTCATCCAGATTTACGTGAAAAAAGAATTCTGTCCGTCATTGCCGAATCCGAACCGATTATTTGTGTGGATTATTCACATCCGTCAGCCGTAAACACAAATGCCGATTTTTATTGTCGTCATAACCTTGCATTTGTAATGGGAACCACTGGGGGAGAACGCGACGATTTATTATCGAAAGTTGAAGCGTCATCTATTTCGGCGGTAATCGCACCCAATATGGCAAAACAAATTGTTGGTTTCCAAGCCATGATGGCCGGCGCTGCCAAATCATTTCCAAATCTGTTCAAGCGGTATCAGTTAACTATACGCGAGAGTCACCAATCCGGAAAAGCGGACACCAGCGGAACCGCTAAAGCCATGGCCGATTATTTTAACAAAATGGGAATCGACTTCAGTTCAGATGAAATTGAAAAGGAGCGAAATCCCGATAGACAAAGCAGCATCTGGGGCGTACCACCCGAACATTTAAACGGCCACGCATGGCATACTTACACATTAACATCACAAGACAAGACAGTTAAATTTGAATTTACCCATAACGTAAACGGCAGGGATATATATGCAGAGGGCACGATAGACGCAATTGTTTTTTTAGCACACAAATTAGCCAATGGGTCTAAAGGAGTTGTTTATTCCATGATTGACGTTCTCAAAGCCGGCGGCCAAATGCAAGGCGCATAAATTGCCATTGTTAGTGTAAAGTTCCCCGCATAGAAGCCGATGATAACATTGACTCTCTTGTGCGAATAGCAAAATAGACACTCAGTTTGCGAAATTGTCAGAAACAGTAAACTGTTTTCATCACATCTATTAAGGGGAAAAAATGGATCCGAGGTATATTCAACCTTTTGTAGCAGCTGCCAAACGCATCTTTGACACAATGATTGATGTTCCTCTGTCTTTAGGCAAACCTTCCTTGAAAAATTGTAGTGAGGTTCCCTACGAAGTATCTGGAATTATTGGTTTGTCCGGCAATGTTAGCGGCTGTGTGGTTATCAGTCTATCAAGGCAAATCGCGTTTCAATTGGTATCCGCCTTGCTTGGCGAGGAGGTTACTGAACTGGATGACGATTGTACAGATGCCATTGGCGAAATAGCCAATATGATTGCCGGGAATGCAAAAACGGATTTCCCCGGCGAAGGTAACTCAATATCCGTGCCCAGTGTCGTGATTGGCAAGCATAAAGTCTCCTATCCCAGCGGATTGCCCATCATTAGTATTCCATGCCGTACGAACAAAGGCGAGATGATCATTGAAGTTGCAATAAAGAAAAAAGATTAAAATTAATAGGGATAAGCTGGCTTCAAATTCAAACCAGCTTTTTTCCATTATTTTTTTTGCGCCCATCGGCGCGCCTTAAAAACGAATCCAAATCCTACGCAATAACGGCATGTTGACATCTTCCAAGTCTCTTAATTTGTTACATGTTCTTAATTATCTCAAAAGCTTTTTCCAAGGCTGCGTCCAGCATTTCAATCTTTGCGCCGCCGGCCTGGGCCATATCCGGTCTGCCGCCACCGCCGCCACCAACGATTTCAGACGCCTGTTTGATGATCTTGCCGGCATGATACCGGCTGGTAAGATCCTTAGTAACGATGCCAATGAGAAGAGCTTTATCACCAGCACTGCTTCCTAAAACAACAATACCGGATTTTATTCTGTCTTTAAAACGATCGGCCAAATCCCTAAGCCCGGCAGGAGTATCCACAGCGACCCGCTTGACTAAAACCGAAATGCCATTGATGGTACGAACGTCATCCCCGCCTGATTGAGCTTTGGCGTCCGCCAATGCTGTTTTAAACTTTTCAATTTCTTTTTCGGCTGTTTTTTGTTTGCTAAGCAGCTGTTCAATCCGTTGGGGTATTGACTCAGGTTTAACACGCAACCTATTGCTGGTCTGAATCATGCTCCGCGAAACCTGCTGAATGTAAGCTAAAGCCGATTTTCCTGTAAGAGCCTCTATCCGCCGAATACCGGCAGCCACACTGGTCTCGGAAACGATTTTAAATATACCAATTGTGCCGGTATAATTAGTATGCGTTCCTCCACACAGCTCCTTGCTGTAGGTGTCGAGGCTGACCACCCTGACCTGATCACCATATTTTTCTTCAAACAACGCTGTGGCGCCGGATTGCAGTGCCTGATCGGCGGACATTTCATTAGTGTAAACGGCAACATTAGCACGAACTCGATCATTTACCAGCATCTCGATGCGATCCAACTCATCGTCGCGTATCTGTTCAAAATGGGAAAAATCAAAACGCAAACGATCTGCCGCCACCATTGAACCCGCTTGTTTGACATGATCTCCCAAAACCTCCCGCAGAACTGAATGCAGAATGTGTGTAGCCGTATGATTCAAAGCGGTTGCCAGTCTTTTTTCGCTATCCACGGTCAGTTTTACAATTTGCCCTTTTTCAATACTTCCAGATATGACCGTAGCTTGGTGAATAATGATACCGGTGGGGTCTTTCAGGGTATTGTCAACGTCCAGGGTTACGCTATCTGACACAATTTTGCCAACATCACCCATTTGACCGCCCGCTTCACCATAAAAAGGCGTACTTTCGGTTACAACGTCAATCTTATCCCCGCTCTCGGCAATACTGACTTCATTGCCATCTTTAACTAACAAAATAACGCGGGCATTTGTTTCAAGATTATTATATCCTAAAAATTCAGATTTAAAGGCCTGAGCGCTTAAATTTTTATAAGCTTGTTCCATATTGCTGAATGCAACCTTAGACCGGCTGCGCTTCCTTTGCTCATCCATGTGGATTTGAAAACCCTCCAGGTCAGGAGACATGTCCGAGTCCCGCACTACATCCTGGATAATATCCACAGGAAATCCAAATGTATCATACAACTTAAAAATCAACTTTCCGGGAATTTGTTTCTTTCCCGCCGCTCGCAGCTCATTAAGTGAATCATGCAATAATTTCAAACCAGTATCCAAGGTTTCCATAAAGCGGATCTCTTCGTTATGAATAACATTGGTAATAAAGGCTGAAGCATCGCTTAACTCGTGGTACGCGGGTTTCATGATATCAAAGACAACTTTGGCGGTTTGGTTCAAAAACGGCCGTTCAAGACCAATATTGCGGCCATACCGAATAGCGCGTCTCAAGATTCTGCGCAAAACATAACCGCGGCCTTCATTTGATGGCATCACCCCATCGCTGATGAGAAATGACGCCGCACGGCTATGATCGGCGATGACTTTCATAGCGACATCTACAGCCCGGTCCTGGCCATATGTTTTTCCCGTCAGATCCTCCGTGCGGGCAATAATTGGACGCAGCAAGTCAGTATCAAAATTGGTAGACTTATTTTGCAAAATCGAAGCAAGCCGTTCAAGCCCCATTCCTGTATCAATACTTGGTTTAGGCAAAGGCTCCATTTTGCCGTCCGCATCCTGGTTAAATTGCATAAATACCAGGTTCCATATTTCCAGAAACCGGTCGCAGTCACAATCCACACCACAATCAGGCTGACCGCATCCATGTTTTTCACCGCGATCAAGATGAATTTCACTGCATGGGCCGCAGGGGCCTGTGTCACCCATCGCCCAGAAATTTTCTTCTTTTCCCAACCGCACAATCCTGTCAGTTGGAATACCTATTTTGGTGTGCCATAGATCGTAAGCCTCATCATCATCCAGATAAACAGAGGCCCAAAGCTTATCCGCGGGCAGCCCGTATCCGTTGGTCATCAGATCCCATGCAAACTCGACGGCTTTTTCCTTGAAATAATCACCAAATGAGAAATTTCCCAACATTTCGAAAAAGGTATGATGCCGTGCAGTATATCCTACATTTTCCAGATCGTTGTGTTTTCCACCGGCACGAACGCATTTCTGGGAAGTTGCGGCTCTTGCATAATCTCTTTTTTCTTCTCCTAAAAAAGTCCGCTTGAATTGCACCATCCCGGCATTGGTAAACAAAAGTGTAGGATCATCATGGGGAACCAAAGATGAACTGCGAACAACCTGGTGATTATGTTTTTGAAAATAATCCAAAAACAGTTTACGAATCTCGTTTCCTATCATTGGGCCTGCTCCATTGGTGTAGTGTTAAAACAATGAATATTATTGACCTTCTACTTTTTCTGGCTCTTCGAGCCCTGCCGTTTGCCTGACTTGTACGTTGATGGCGGCAAGCACGTCGGGATTGTCCTTGAGAAACTTTTTGGCATTTTCCCGCCCCTGCCCAATACGTTCTCCTTTGTAGGAGTACCAGGAACCGCTTTTATCAATAATACCAGCCTCAATACCCACATCCAGCAAATCGCCGGTTATGGAAATCCCCTCACCATACATGATATCAAATTCCGCTTCTTTAAAGGGCGGCGCCATTTTGTTTTTCACCACTTTTACCCGGGTCCGGCTTCCAGCCACGTCCTGCCCGTTTTTGATGGCTCCGGTTCGGCGGATATCCAAACGCACGGACGCATAAAATTTAAGGGCATTTCCACCGGTCGTGGTTTCCGGGTTACCGAAAACGACACCAATTTTCATCCGGATCTGATTAATAAAGATAAGGCTTGTATTCGTTTTTCCAATTGTGCCGGTTAACTTACGCAAGGCCTGGGACATAAGCCTGGCCTGCAAACCCATATGGGAGTCTCCCATTTCGCCTTCGATTTCCGCCCTGGGCACCAAGGCCGCCACCGAATCTATAACCATGATATCAATAGCACCGCTACGCAAAAGCATATCGGCAATTTCAAGGGCCTGCTCACCGGTATCAGGCTGGGAAACGAGCAATTCGTCACAATTGACCCCCAGCCTTCTGGCATAATTGATATCCAGAGCATGTTCAGCATCGATAAATGCGGCAATACCGCCTTGCTTCTGCGCGTTTGCCACCGCATGCAAAGCCAGTGTTGTTTTACCGGATGACTCCGGACCGTAAATTTCAATCACTCTGCCACGCGGCAGACCACCAATGCCCAATGCCCGGTCCAGTGCGATGGAGCCCGTTGAAATCACCGGAACATCAGCAATGGGACGACTGCCCAGTTTCATAATAGCGCCTTTGCCAAACTGACGTTCGATTTGGCTCATGGCTGAATCCACGGCCTTACTTTTATCAGCCGTTATGCTCATTGTTTCCTCCTGATTATATCCCCTTTATACCCGCCAGCTTAGCTTTATACAAGGCGGTGTACCGCGCTCCTGTGGGAAGCAGATCGCTTTTATACAAAACAATTTGCCTGGCCGTAAATGCAATGGGCTCATAAGAACCCACGCTTTGAATGGCTTCAAGCAAATCACCACTATTAATTTTTTTCTTAAACCTCGCCAGGGTTAAATGAGCTTTAAAAGGCCTTTTTTCCCTTTCAAATTCGTAAGCTGAAAGAGCATCTTCCAGCTTGCAGAAAAAATCTTTCAAAAGAGCTGTCTGTCCGCCCAATCCTGTCCAAAGCACCCGGGGTTTGCGAATTCCCGGAAAGACCCCCATACCTTGCATTGTAAGATCCATAGGCTTGAAGTTACCGGCTGCCAGGTGCATTGCATCTGCAACCGGAGAGCATTTTGCCTCAGGGATATTTCCCAGAAATTTAAGCGTTAAATGTGCGTTATAAGGCTTGACCCACCCCAGCTTCAATCCCCTGGCTTTGAGTTGCCCTTGAAGAAGTTTGATGGAGTCAACAACCACGGCAGGCAAATCAATGGCAATAAATAGTCGCAGCGTTGTTTTCATAGGCAACCAATTCAGACGATTGGTTAGTGACCATCCTGAAATAGCCAATTTATCCGATGGACACCGGTTAAGCGTCTTGTAAGTTTCAAATTACCCATGTCTTGCAATCACGGGTATTTTGAAACCTCCAAAACCCAAAGCAATTAAAATTATATTTCAAAACTTGGCGCCGGGAAACATTAACTGAGGCTCGCCCAACAAAAACCGGCCTGTTTCAATCCATTGCTTAAGGGCGCCGGCAATTTTTGCAGCTTTGATTGTACTGGACAAAGGTACTGCCGGTACGCGTTGTCCATTTAACAGAATAAAGCCGCTTTTTAGCTCTGCATAGCTCACCTGGGCAAGACTATCCGATTTTCCAATGGGATAATCCTTACCATAGTCAATAACCTGTGTAAAAATTTCTTCATCCGAAACGCCTGTATTTGCAGCAACTTCTTCATTCAAAACGGCAATGGGAACTCCCAGGCCCACAGACAGGCTGCACCCATAGCCTTGTATACCAACACCAACCAAAAACTCCGGCGACATCTGCTTCAAATCCCCCATCACCCAGAGCGTTCCAGCAGGTCTTGTGGGGGTACCGCCCGGTGTACGCTCAACCGAAGGATTATGCTGGGTACCCGGCCAAGTGACATAACCAACACCGCCTCCTAAAAAAATACGTGTTCCCAAACCAATGGTTTGGTAATAGGGATCATTAAAAAGCGGGCTGAGTTGGCCGGCGCTGCAAAAATTGACATTGCCCATTTTCGGTTTAAGCGTTCCCATATAGGTATAAATGGTTTTACCGGTCGAATTTACTGCAGCGTTGTAGTTCTGGTAGGCATTTCGCGGATTACATAAAACAGCATTCGGCAAGTCTTTTAGCCGGATTTTTTTTTCAAGGGTCCGGCTCGGATAGCAATCCGTACCATAAGCGGTGGCGTGAATATAAACCTCTTTTCCTGCGACCAGATCCTGAATAACATGGCCGCCGCCGTAATTGAATTCTCCAGGATAAACTTTATTCAACGGATCATCATCGCAGGGCTCAGTGGCTCCAATATAACAATCTACGGCGGCAATCCCGGCGTAAGCCGGCACGTTATTGATCCAAACTCGTGATGCTTTGGTTCCCGGCGCACTATGGCCGAAATTGATAAAAGCTCCTGAAGAGCACATGGGGGCAAACGTGCCGGTGGTAACCACATCCACTTTCCGAGCCGCCTCAATCGCACCCTTTTTCTTTACAATGTCAATCATCTCATCCGCGGTAACAACGACGACTTCTCCGCTTTGAATTTTAGCATTGATTTGCTGATACGTTTTTTTAACTTTGTAATCCGGCATAACTTGCTTACTCCTGGATTGAGCTCTTTCCAAATGAATGCTAAGGCGATTTCTGTTAAAGAATATACCATCTTGTATGTCTTTTTTCCCGTCTTCTGCGTTATGCCAAAGCCCGAATACGTTAAGTATGCAAACTTTGGCACGCCTTGAATACGAAAAAAAATTCTGCTCAATCTGGTAT
>JAAERL010001178.1 GCA_024230435.1 Desulfobacteraceae bacterium | reverse complement strand
TTTTCCGTCGACGGCGACGAAAACGGGAGCGCGACGCCGCGGAAGAGAGGGGCTCAGCTTCGTTTTTCGCCCGGGAGGTGCGCGCGGCGAGGGATTTCCATCGTCGCGGGCAAAAATGGCCGCGGCCACGGCGACGACGGACGATGCGCCGTGGAGGAATCTGTTCGGCGGATCGGCGAACGGGGGACGCGAGGCGTGCGCGAGAAGCTGGGCCCGGGCGGATTCGTGGAGGCAGCGCGATGTGGGCCAATTCGTTGGAGTTGGAGTTGGAGCGGCGCGATCATTGTGGCTTCGTCGGTTGTGTGACTGTATTTTTTTTCTCATGGGGCGAGCGGCAAGCGGGTTTTGGTCGAAGGTAACACGAGGGGGGGGTCCGCATTTATGCTGGCGTCGCCCTCACGAGCGCCAAAAGGGTTATATATTCTGCAAGAATTGGGCGAGATCGTGGCAAAAAAACGTTGTTTTATGCCCGACGAAAAAGCTTGCCCTCTTAATTTTTTACCACGTACATAGCTTGAAACACTTGAAAGTATGTAGAGGTATCTAGGAAACAGAAATGATATGAGGTCTTCCGTTTGGAAAAGGATTTTTAGAAATATTGCCGTCAAATAGAAGGATGAATAAAATTTAATTTTTGAAAATATTTATAGTTTTTTCTTGGTTCTACACCTCTAGCGAATGATAAAGCACATGGTGATGCAAAAAAGGAACGATTTTAATGAATTTTTATCGCGAAAAAAATTAAAGAAAAATTCTAGATATAAAAATATTAAAGTAATTTCTGAGCAAATAAGAGTCAGAGAAACTCTTTACTTCATGTGATTTCGTAGCAGGCCTAACCTAAAACATCTTTTTTAACAAAGTTCAAAACCTCCCCCCAATTAGCCCGCCAACGATTGGGTTGATAAGTAGACGGGTTTGAAAATTTAGTAAGGAAATTCTGGCTGTCATAGTGATAAGTAAGGCCCACGCCCAATCTATGCAAATTCAACTGGACTGAATATGTACAAAAACATAATATTCCTACGTTAAAATACATCGTTGATAAAGCAATTGTCATACTGACAGAAAAGGCCCAAACCCCGCGTAATTTTAAGTTCTGTCCCAAGAGATGCCAGAAGTGCTAAAATAGTAATATCAGAAGGAATGATGGCTTGGATGGTCAAGCCCAAAGTCAGGACTTTCTTTAAAAAAAATCCAGCATAGACATGGCTACACATTTTTGTATTGTTCCTGCCTATGAAATAGCTGCTTCAAAGGGACTGATTAGGCCTAATTCTTAAACTTGTTGGTCATGTGTCCAACATAATTGAGACTTTTACCTTACAATCTAAGCAATAATATGGGCCTCTACTGCATCTGTAAAAATAAAACATAAACACAACAATGCAATATCAAAAATAGGAGACTACCGTACTAACTGGATAATAATCATAACAAAATATTTTTGATGGAAAATATGAAATATTAGTGTAAAACTATAAGATTGACTTGTAGATAGATAATGACAAATTTTTAGACGCATTTCATGAAATGAAATGAAATGGTTTGATTCAGTGAGCGCTGCGTTTACGACGACGGCGCTGCATTTACCGCGCTGGCACCCATTTTCTGTCGACGGCAACGAAAACGGGAGCGCGCCGTGGTCGAGGTGGAGAGTAAAGGGCTAGGCTCGTCATTGTTCTTTTTTTCGCGCGAGGGCGCCCCGTCGAACTGACGCCAGCAGCAGCGCATCGTCGTGGCGACGGCGCCCGATTTTCATGGCGCCCGATCCCCCTTTCCGTCGACGGCGACGAAAACGGGACGCGACGCCGTGGAAGAGAGAGGGCTCGGCTTCGTTTTCGCGCGTGAGGTGTGGCGA
>JAAERL010001177.1 GCA_024230435.1 Desulfobacteraceae bacterium | reverse complement strand
TAAAAGCTAATGTTAGAACTGTCGGACTCAACTAAAGGGTTATTGTATAATAACCCCTGGTTGGAATGTCATGGGATCCAAAGGAGCAGCTCATCGTGGATGCGTCTCAGCTCATCTGTCCAAAATCTCCGGATGCCTTTGCAAAGATCTGCTCCTTGGTTAGTTTGATCTTGATTTGCATTACCTCTAGGGTTAAGTTAAAGTAATTCATGAAATTGTTGTGTTAGCACAGGCTAGCATTATGCATGTCGACAGTCTCTGGCAGTCTATTTGGGTCCTTCCAGATCCTCAGGTGGAAGAAAAGGTGAGGTTTGGGGTCAAAATCCATGGATTTTGCCAATTTTGACCACCTTTTGATTTGTTTCTCCTCTTCTCAAGGGAGTTATCCCTCCGTATTTTTTTACCTGATGCGTCGTTGCAATACCAACCAGGTAAAAATAAGCGGAAGGGATGAATCAAAATAGCGGGCGCGTTAAAAATCCGCCCTGTCCCAATTCAGGATTTAGCTAGTAGATATTTCGTGGATAATTTTACTTTTTATAATTGTGTGCTTATTTGATTACTAACTGCCTAGCACCTCGTGCACGCTAGTTTCACATGTGGGTCAAGACTGACCCCCTGGCGACTTAACGCTTAGCTAGCCAGTACAACGCTAGCACTTCAACGGTACAACGCTAGCACTTCAGCGAGT
>JAAERL010001176.1 GCA_024230435.1 Desulfobacteraceae bacterium | reverse complement strand
TACGGATTCTATTAGTACGATAAATGCGAGTACCTTTGGGGAAATAGGTACATATTCATCAAACACCTATCTACCTGGACGATGGTGTTGGTCATAAAATTAAGGAATAAAGAATAAGATTGATATTATCAATACGTAGAGTTTCTTCAAACCCCGCTTTGCAAGCAACCACAAGGTGAACCAGAAGCTATGCTCCTTCCATTCTGTTAGATTTTCAGTCTCGGATTTTTCGAGTTTTTCTCGAAGCTGAGCTTTGCAGTCACCGGTCCATTTGTGCTTTAGAGATCAAGACACTCTGTAGGTTATTGCATGTTAATCACGCACACGTCGAATTCATTGGGCCGGGAACCGAGTGGACCAGGAGCAATGCTCCTTCCATTCTGTTAGCAGAAAAAACACAGTAAAATGAGGTACGATAATAATAACAATTGCCGCATCACAGAAAATGCTGATTCTGACATATCTGAGAGTTGATACAACACGTTGTCACGAGGAATCTAAATCTGATGCACACTTTTATTTATTTTATAAATTGTTATTTTCCCGGCCACTCATTCGCGCCTGGAATTTCCCTTCCGACTGCACCCTTAGTCTGAATCATCACTGTCCGAATCGCTGCTAGATGCATAGGAGCCAGAATCTTCTGAATCGGATCCGGATGATGCTGGTTTTGGTTTTGGCGCAGGCTTTTTCTCCTTTATTGGCTGCTTCTTCTTGCTTGGCTTTTTCGCGCTCTTCTTCCCACTT
>JAAERL010001175.1 GCA_024230435.1 Desulfobacteraceae bacterium | reverse complement strand
TCCACATACCAGATTTGTTTCTCCTAAATCTAAAGGTACTAGTTCCTGCGTGGTTTCCTGTAGAAATGGCTGGAGTAATTTTGGGTAATTTGACCTTTAGGGTAAAGAGGGCACCTCCGTGGCCCGTCCGATACTCGCTGCGCCACACCAATTTCGCAGCTCATTTTCCGACCTTATTTTTTGTACCTCTAAACTAAATTACCATTACATAAGATACTGATCGTACGTACAGATTTAACTAGCAGCAGCGTGTCAATTTATGTCATTTTGTTTTATTTGCTTGCAATAGCATCGAAGAAGCCACCATCATAACCATTAATAGCATCTGCACCTTTCGGTATCAGAGTGCCCAGATTTACGAATCTATTCTATACGATATATTCAACTTCCGGTTTGATTTGTTCCCGGGTGTATTGAATACTCAAGACAAGATTGTACGTTCCTAAACACAACAACGCGCTGCATACCCCACCAACTTTTTCGGCACAAAGAGCAATGGAGACAATCTACGCCAAGGCTTGTCCAGAAGACAGCCCCGAATTATTATTAGCAGGTCTACTAAAGTATATATCCGAGAATTCATTGTTATCCCATTGGT
>JAAERL010001174.1 GCA_024230435.1 Desulfobacteraceae bacterium | reverse complement strand
TCCGCTAATTCCTTTTGAATGGCTCAGGGTACGGTTTCGATCCGTCACGGTGACGCGACCGGCTCGATCAATCAACAGATTGACGGGCAGCAGCGGCAGACTTGCAGCAGCGGCGGACTTCGTGCGAGGACGGATTTGTCGGCGGCCGTTTTTGCCGTCGCCGACGACTTATTATCTTCTCTTGATACCTTTTGACCTTGCCCCTGACCCTCCCACCCACCTCATCCTCTCTAACAGCGACTTCGGATGCTAGGGAAGCTGTGTATCAGCCACAGTTACTTAAACGTGTCTACTTCCGTGTTGTCTGGTCGTGAAGGGGGTAGATCCAAACACGCGCCCTATTGAGCCTTTCAAAGCTTAAAAATACAATCTGACAATCAACCGGTGCGGTCGTGTGATGGTGATGCGTTTCTATGCCGTTTGGGGCCATTGAATTGCAGCCGGTGCCATAGAAATGCATCATACACTGCAAAGTATGATGATTTGCGGCTGGAAATGCCATGCACAACACTTGGACTGTTTACCATGCATACCTTTAATAAATGTAGGTAATAAACTAAAAGCATGTTAATACACATATATATGTTGCCTCTTGTGCACTCTATTGCGATTTCATGTAGCTGTTACATCCGTAGCATGTCGCTATTGCGGCTCAATTTGCAAGCGGAAATAGTCATGATTTAGCAAAATATATATCCGATCCTACCTACTGTACCCTAATTTGTACCCTACATAACTATGGTACAGTATGGCGAAAATATACCCGATTGGATATAACCGAAAAATATTTGGATATAATATTTTACCCAAAAACCGAAACAAACTACCCTCCCGAAACACAGGAAGACACATATTTTTTTGGATAAACTTTGTAACTTATCATCATGGTGCCTCATTGAATACATCAAGTAACTTGGATGATAATATATTTTGCTATGGTGGCCCAGGGCCAAGGGTTCACTTTACTATGGCAATTGCAGCAAAAGCTAGCGGAAATCTGCGTTAAACGCACCTCCCAAACGGGACGCTTCTGGTGAAAAACTTCTGGACTTTCAACATGTCTTAGTTAGACCTATTAGATCATAGTTATGAAAAAAAATAGTGATTTCGCCAAATTAAATTGAGTCCCACTTACAGGACTCCCCCCTATTTGGTGCGTATCTCTGCGATAAAGTATTCGAATGCTTTGGCTTTGGCAAAGTAAAACGTTGCAACGGCGGATG
>JAAERL010001173.1 GCA_024230435.1 Desulfobacteraceae bacterium | reverse complement strand
GGGCTGAGCAGGGGCCTTGATGTCTATGGCGTAATAGCCGAACTCGTCTGTTTCTCCCTGTCCTAAAACGTCACCCTTGCTGCCGCTTTGCCAAGAGTAAGCTGTCACCGCAGCATCACAGATCGCAGCGTCAACGCCGTAGCCTTGCACTGTAGCTGTGTTGGCAAGAGTAAAGGTCAACTCAATCGTTGTTTTGTTGCCAAGTTCGTCTTCTGCTGTTATTATAAGGGCGTGACTACTATCATCGTAGTCAAATGCGTTGATTTCTAAAGTTACTGTGCTGTCCGTGCCCTTGGGGGCTGCCAGGGGCACGGATTTTCCGTCGATGGTCGCGGTTGCCGATTTCACCCCTATAGAGTCAATGATACGAAAAATGTAGGTCAAAGTGCCGTCAGCGGCCTGGCCTTCAGCCGGCTCGGTGACCTCGATCACCGGCCCCTTAGCATCCAGGGGCAAAGCGGATATGTTGTCAAACAGATCGCCTGTCTTTTGACTGTATGAGTAGGCTGCCTCAATCAAATCTTCTGTTGCCAGACCGGTCTCGTTGTAGTCAGCGCCTGCGGCCTGGATCGTGTGATGGCCTATCATTTGCCGGTAGTTGGCGGCTGTCAAAAAATAGTTTCCCAAAGACAGGGTTCCTGTCTTCCCGTTAGGCAAAAAACCAGAACCGTTTAACATGCCGTCATATCGGATATCGGCGTATATTTTTTGTGCAAGCCCTATGGAGTTATAGACGGTGTGGGCATT
Source organism: Desulfobacteraceae bacterium (assembly GCA_024230435.1). Taxonomy (GTDB): domain Bacteria; phylum Desulfobacterota; class Desulfobacteria; order Desulfobacterales; family Desulfosarcinaceae; genus UBA2230. The sequence continues at coordinate 7,089 of JAAERL010001173.1, read as the reverse complement.
AAGACCGTTTTCATCGGATATCTGCGCTGTCCAGGATGAAAACGCAGCCAGGTAAAAACCATACAAATGCCCATCGGTTAAATTGCCGGACAAATTGGCTTGATCCGTAATATCAAGCGGCAGTGTTTTTATGATATCAATACCGTAAAGATCGACAATCGCGCTGTTGGCGGCGGTTACGGCATCTTTGGCGGCCAGGCTCTCGTTGTTAACGTAGTATTCTGCAAGCCCTGCGGCCAAGGTGGTCAACGGGGTGATCATCACTGCCTGATCTTTGCCCGAATAATTTATCACCGCATAAAGTCCCTGCCCGTCTTCTAAGCTGACTTTGCGCTGGCTGACATCCTCGATATAGTAGCCGCCCTGGATCTCAAGAAGAATCGGTTGATCAGGTGTTTGGACAGACAAAGCATAATAACCATACTCGTCTGTTTCGCCCTGGCCAAGTTGCGCTTCCTTGCTGCCATTTTTCCAGGAATACGCTGTCACAGTCCCGTTACAAATCGCAGCGTCAACGCCATACCCATCAACTGTATGCACGGGCCTGATTTCTGCATCATTATCGCCGCCTCCACCGCCTCCGCAGGCGGCTATCAAAAAACAAAATACAACTATTGCAAACTTGTAATTCATCGGTTCCCCCTTTTTTTAGATGTTTTTCTAAAGATCTAAAAACGCCTTAAATGTGAATATCTTCTCGAACGTATTACCGGCTTTGTCCTCTACCGAGACACTAAAGGTGTGAAGGTCGTCTTGAGTGCAAAAGAGAAAATCTTCGTGCATGTATTCCATGACAAGGGGGATTAGGTATTCGTTTGAGCCGTCATCGAGCGGGTAAAGAACCCGGTCGGATTTTTCGATATCGTTAACTTTGTAGGTCAGTGTTACTTTCAGATCCTCAGGAGCCGTAAACGCACTAAAATTGTGCGGATCTTCGCAAGTAAACGCAAAAAATGGTATCTTGGCCGGGTACAGTGCTGCCTTACTAATCTGCGTGCTTCCCAAGCTGATATTGTGGTCTTGAAAAAGGATCGGATAAGTTTGATTTTTATCCCTTAACTCACGCTCCTCATTGCTTCCATGAAACCAAAATCTGGCCGCCGAGTGTTTCGTGCTGGTGGCATAGGGTGCCGCCCCATCCATTAGGATGTCGTAATTTACCGATGTAGAGTTTCCGAGATCATCAATCCCGATAACCTTCAAATCGTTATGTCCGTTAGATAGTCTTGCCTTGTAGGACCAGGTGTTGGTGCAGGTATCCACCTCAGCATCATCACCATCGACTGTAATGCTTTTTAACTTTCCGCCAACGGTTTCTTTATAGGTGCCGGTGAGGATATAGTCTGGGTTGTTGGTCAAGGTATCGCTGGTCAGATTAAGCAATATGCCTGTGTTGTTGATGTAAAACGACAGGTCATAAACGCTTTCGTTTCCAAGTTTGTCCTGGGCAACAATGGTCAGCGTATGAGCACCATCACCATACCACAAGGTTCTGATTTTTACGGTTACAATCGCTTCGGTCTCAACGGGTACGTCAACGTCTAAAGCGTCCCCGTCAAAATCAACAGACAAAGACTCTATACCTACGGGATCATAAATCCGAAACGGATAATATACCGTCTCTGCGTAATACTGACCCTCTGGCTCGGTCTGTATTATTTCCGGGCCATTTGCATCGACCGGCAAAGGGTCCTGATAGTCAAAAAGTGCGCCTGTTTTTTGACTATATTGCTGAGCCGCATCCATCAAATCATCGATATCTAAACCGGTTTGGTTATATGCAGCGCCAGCGACTTTCAGGATGTGGTATCCGATCATTTGCCTGTATTTTTCCGCTGAAAACCTGTAAGTGCCCATAGACAGAGTGCTGGCAATTATAATTCCATCCGATACAGCTCCAAAGCCGTTCAAGTTCCCGTCAAAAACAATATCCGCATACATAAGCTGAACAAGTGCGATGGAGTTGTAGACGGTATGGGCGGTCAGACCGTTGTGCTCGGAGATTTGCGCTGTCCAGGAAGACAACGCCGCTGAATAAAAACCATATTGATGCTCGGAAGTGAGGATATCTGTTTGATTGACCTCATCGGAAATATCCAGCGGATAAGTTTCCAAGATGTTGAAACCAACAAGATCGGAGATTTCATTGTTTGCCACAGCTATGGCGCTTTTCGCACTCATGTCCTGATTAAAAACGTAATACTCGGCAAGACCAGCGGCCAGGGTGGTCCACTCTGTAATCATCAAGGTCCGGTCATAATCGTAGCAGTAAACGACCGCACAAAACTTGTGATCATCTTCCAGCTCCACTGTCAGTCCATATGATTTTTCGATATATTGACCGCCTCGGATTTCAAGATAAATGGGCTGGTTTGCAGCCTCGATGTCAAATTCATAATATCCGTCATCCTCGGTCACGCCATTGCCAACCTGACGGCCTTTTTCCCCTCCAATCCATGAGTAAGCGGTTACACTGCCGCCATTAACAACACCGTAACCATCCATTGTCAGAATAGGATCATTGTAGAGATTTTCATTGCCGCTATCACTGCTTTCACATGATAATATAGCAGCGCACACAATCAAAATTGCCACTTTGAATCTCATCATTACCCCCTCCAATCTTACGATACACTTTTTCCCCATCTGACATCGTCAGAGGGTCAAAAGTGTGCCAATTATGAATTTGTTATGGAGCGTTGGTTGATCGGTATAACGATGGATATGGAAACTGAATGGGTTCTAAAAGGAACTAAAAAGAGATGCTACTGGAATGCTAAAAAATTTATTTTTGCTCATCTAAGACCGGCAACCCAAAAAGTTCACGGTCGTTTTTCCTTGTTAAAAACGGATCAAGTTTTTCGATAAGATCTGCCATATTGCCGTTTTTTTCGGCCTGATCCATAAAGTAAGCGCCAATGAGAATTTTTTTGCGGGTATCATCTTTTTTGACCTTTCTTTTCAACCGCGCTTCTTCGGCAGATTTACGAGCTTTTAGCTCATTAATTCTTTTTTCAATATCATCCAATTTTTTAGATTTAATTTCTGTCACTTCATCCCTCCTGTTATATTTGCCTAATAGAGGAATACAAAAAATTAAAACAGATTGCAATAAAAAATTTAGAACTGTGATGAAATAAATTGACAAACTAGCACCAAATAAATAAGAATGGTCTTTATCCGACCCGCGAAGCGGGCCAAACCTCCGAAAGGAGGGCGCGCTTATATGTTGCAAGCAACATGCGCGACCTGGATGCTCCAGGCAAACAAAAAAGCAAGACCGGCAAGATAAAATGGCAATCTATCATCTAAGCGCAAAAATCATATCAAGAGGCAAAGGCCAAAGCGCCGTAGCCTCAGCCTCGTACCGGTCTAAAGAAAAAATCAAAGATGAAAGGCTTGGAAAAACCTTTGACTTTAGCCGAAGACAGGTTGTTGCACATACCGAAATCTTAGCTCCTAAAAATGCACCCGCCTGGACCTTAGACAGAAATCAGTTATGGAACCGGGTTGAAGCCTGCGAAAAACGAAAAGACGCACAGCTTGCAAGAGAGATAGAAGTATCTTTTCCAATCGAATTAACAAAATCAGAACGAATTGACCTTATCCGCGAGTACGCACAACAAAACTTTGTAAAGGCGGGTATGATAGCCGATATCTGCATTCATGAAAAAGAAGGCAACCCGCATGCCCATATCATGCTCACCACCCGCGCCATTGACGAAAATGGTTTCGGTAAAAAAAATACAGCCTGGAATCATAAATCGCTTTTAATGAAATGGCGTGAAAATTGGGCCGAACTCGCAAACCATCATCTTGCAAAAGCTGGCCATGAACTTCAGATTGACCACCGCAGCTATGCCGACCAGGGCATTGACCTTGAACCTCAGTTTAAGATCGGCACAGGAAAACAGCGTCAAAGCAGGACAGTTGAAGAACATCAAAAAATTGCCCGAAAAAACGGCAAGCGCATCATTGACGATCCAACTATCGGGCTTGACCATATCACACGGCAAAAGGCCGTTTTTACAAAAAACGATATTTACCGCTTGGCAAATACCCACAGTGCAGACACGGATCAGTTCAACAAAGTTTGCTCTGCTTTGTTCAGCCATCCTCAACTAATAGAACTTGGAAAAGACGAAAATGGAAAACAGCGTTACACGACCCAAAAAGTTTTAAAAGCCGAGCAAGACATGATGAAAAACGTATCCGCCATGTCTAAAAATCATAAACACAAAGTTAAAGGCGTATATATTGCCCAGGCTGAAAACACACGCACATTAACACCGGATCAGAAAAAGGCCCTTGATCATATTTGCACAACTGGTGATGTTAGTTGTGTAATCGGCTATGCCGGGTCAGGAAAAAGCTACATCTTGGGCGCTGTACGAGAAGCTTTTTCATCACAAGGCTATCAGGTAAAAGGCGCAGCCTTAGCCGCAATTGCCGCCGAAGGCCTGCAACACGAAAGCGGAATTGAAAGTCAAACCATCGCACGTAGACTGATTGATATTGAAAACGGGCGTGGCCATCTTACAAGCCGTGACGTGCTGATAATCGATGAAGCCGGAATGGTGGCAACCCGCCAGATGCACCGGCTAATCGAACATGCCAAAGAAAAAAAGGCAAAAGTTGTGCTTGTCGGTGACACACAGCAGCTACAACCCATCGAGGCTGGAGGATCTTTTAGAGGTATTTATGAAAAAATCGGCGGCGTAAAATTAACCCATGTACGCAGACAGGATCAAGGATGGCAAAGAATTTGTACCCGAATGCTTGAAAGCGATCAGGCAACCACGGCCCTTGATACCTACCAGGCAAAAGGACATTTTTTCTTGAGTCAAACCCAGAAAGAAGCCGCTTTGCAGTTGGTAAAGGACTGGAAACAGTTTGCCAGTCAAAACACTGGCTCCACGATCATGATGGCGTTTCGAAACGTGGACGTTGAAGTGCTTAACCAGCACGGCAGAAAGGCCGCTAATGAAATCGGCCATCTTTCCGGCAAGGAAAAAACGTTTGAAACTGTCAAGGGAGAGCGTTCTTTTCGTTCTGGTGACAGAATATTGTTTTTGAAAAACAATGCCACCCTAGGCGTTAAAAACGGGAATTTGGGCACAGTTCATAGTGTTAGCAAACACAGCTTGCAAGTCAGGTTAGACAATGGCAACCAATGCGTTTTTGATGCAAGGGATTACAAAAACTTCGATCACGGGTACGCCTGCACGATCCATAAACTACAAGGGGCCACCCTGGACCGGACTTTTGTATTTGCCGATAATTATTTTGACAGGCACACGGCTTTGACCGCGCTTACCCGCCATAAGCAGGATGTATCTCTTTATTGGAGCAAGGAACAATTCAAAGATTTTGATCATCTAAAAATGACTTTTACACGGCAACGGCCCAAAGAACTGGCAATTGATTTTTGCACCACACGGGCCATAGAACCGCCCAAAGGCAATATTTTATCGCGGATCAGAGAAATTTTAGGAAAACTGAAATCAGCAGGCCGTAAAAGCGATCAGCAAGAAGTGGAGACCGCCGCGATCCGGCCAGCCCGTAAGTCTGCTCCTAAATTTGTAATTGGTTTGAAATTTCCCACCGGCGAACGGGCCAAGGAAGTTGTCAGCCTTCCGGCTCAAATTGACAGAAAAAGCCCTAAAAAGGTTCGCGCCTTCCTGGAAGATCGAGCCAAAAAATTCAGGGAACAAACGATTATTAGAAAAAATTTATCCGCTGAAGACATTAGAAAAGTTGAGCAATACGTAGCCAGAGCAGATGAATTGCCTTCATACCGGATCAGCATAGAGTTTTCCGGCGGCAAACAAACAGAAACCGTCAACCTGCCGGTTGATGTATACATAAAGGGCAAGGATGCCGCTAAAGAGTATCTTAGTGAGCAGGCCAGAAAAATTACAGTGAGAATAGCGGCAAAAAGAAATCAATCAATAGCGGAACTTGGAAAAATCAAAATTGACGTTACTAAGAACGAAAAATCGCCCTCACTTGGCAAACAAAAGCAGAAAGACCGAGGCCCGGATTTGAGCATGTAGATGTAGCTATCATATGGAAACCAACCCGGTGACAGCTTCGCTTCCACTACCCCTATTTATGCTTAATAGTTACTTTCCAAATAAGATCGCCATTTTTTCTATCCCTTGTCCGCCGCAATATCAATTTTCCCAAAGGGTAGTCCTCCCAGTGGTATTCACCTCGATAAATACGAGATTTCGTTACGTAACCTTTATCGGGTACATTCCTGCTGATTTCAGGAAGGTTGAGGAATTTCAAGACAGCATTAATTTCCACGATGTTAGTTGTTGAACCATCGCTTGATAATGATAACAGTGGCTTTACGTCTCCTTCGAAGATGTAGCTAGTGGCTCCGCTTTTTTCAGTTGTTTTTCGATAGGTCAAATTTTCAAAAGGTTTTTCGGGGTCGAAACCGCACCCCAACAGTGTGACTGATATCGCATAAAATAAAACCAAGAAGAATGTTTTCATTTTTCTATATCCATTAGAGTGGTCCCGGACCGCGCCGGAGCTATAAGCGGTATGGGGACTATTCAACATTTGATATATTATGCTAACTTTTTTGACTCTGCTTTTTGTATTGCGCAATACAATTTGTTGTGACTGCTCCCGGCAATAAATTGCCGGGCATCTAAACGCCTTGCGGCGTTAACGTATCTGTAGCGGCCTGCACTTATAATCGTTCGGACCCGAATTCATCCGAATTTTCGGACCACATTATTTGACTCTATCCGCAGGGTCGGACCCACTTTATGGGTCACTGGAACCATATTAAAGGCTACTGGACCCGGACCCAGATGTCTCGACCCGCATTATGATTCACTACGCCTCGCAACCCTCCGGACATTCGAGTTATCATCTTTTTGAGCCAGGGATTTGACAATATCTAAAATATCCGGATCCGTTTTCCATCCCCGAGCCAATTCATAAACCGCAACCCTCCGGACATCTGGGTTATCATCTTTTTGAGCCAGGGATTTGACAATATCTAAAATATCCGGATCCGTTTTCCATCCCCGAGCCAATTCCTGAACCGCAACCCTCCGGACATCT
>JAAERL010001172.1 GCA_024230435.1 Desulfobacteraceae bacterium | reverse complement strand
CCGACATGTAATTGTGTTTTGAATGATGTACCATGACCGGTAACAACTGTTGATGATGTGGTGATTGTCCCCTGGCCTTGGCTAATTTGGGGGCTTTTTTGCAGAGACGACGATGATGCAGCACTCTCAGTACTGATTGTTTGATGAGAACTATTGGTAGCAGCAGCTACTAAACTTTGTTGTGCAACTGATTCGGTGCCAGCTGACGAAGCAGCAGCATAATTAATTGCATCGTCTCCACCAACTTCCGCCCCTAATTTGTTTTTCGAACTGCTCTTCTTCTTTTTCTTTGCCTTTTCCTCTCCTTTGAACTTGAGTTTACCGCGGCCCATCTTCACACAAAAATAGATGCAAAATCGCGTTATGTCAGATTCTACCTCTCCTCTACTGGGCTATTATTCTTCTGAGATTGAAGGTCAACGCTGATACTGATATTGGCTGTACTTTTTATTAGGCTAAAGGCTATTGTAAAGGAATAGCCAAGCGAACAAGACACAAGACTTTTGTGTGGTCAAACCGGGGTCAAACCCAAAATGTTTTGCAGTACCCCCTCTTTGCTCTTATGTACCCCCTCCAAATCTCAGCGTAGTGTAAAGGTTTACCCCCCTCACTGACTCAAATCTCAAATGTGGTCATCAAGTTGGTTATTTTTGAGTTGTACCCCTCAAAATCAGCCTAGCAAAACATTCTTTACCCCCGGGGATACTTTTCCTGCTACTCGACTATGTTGCTTGATTGATCGAAAATCGAGAAGGCTCGAAACTCGAAACAAAAGCAAAGCCCAAGCCCCAAGCCTAGGCTTTTGGATATAGGGGGGCGAGGGGGGCGCCCCCCGATATTGAAGGTTCTGATCAGGTGGAAAAATCGTCTAAATGGGGGTAAAATGGTCCATATTAGCCAAAGATTGGCTAGATTTAGACGGAAACCACGGGAGT
>JAAERL010001171.1 GCA_024230435.1 Desulfobacteraceae bacterium | reverse complement strand
TTATCAAACGCCACTTAACATATTGTGACATGTCTCACAATTCTTGACCTCTCACATTGTTTGATCTCGCATTTTACAAAGCTTAAAGTCAGTACAAATTTTGATCCATTGAAAAGAATATGGATTCTGCTTTTGAAAAAAATCGTGATTGTCTTGCGGATAACGATAATTGGACTAAACCGATTACCATAAACGACTCAAACAATAATACCATTGACTTAAGTGAAGCTTGTGGTGCAAATCCCCGTACTCCAAAGAATGCTTCAGATCAACCGCCTGAGTTCTGGCTATATCCTCAAGGTAGTCGTTATATATTTCCACATAAGTTCAAAGGGCTTGAGAGTGAGGGGGAACTCCGTGCTATGCTTAGCAGCCAAGTAACATATCCCGGTGCGCAGCTATCAATACGAAGTTCTAATACTGGCCAAAGTAGTACCTGTCTTGCAGAATTTTCTTTTTGTTGTGTTCACTGCCAACCTGTATGCAAATTAAAAAGTGAGAAATA
>JAAERL010001170.1 GCA_024230435.1 Desulfobacteraceae bacterium | reverse complement strand
TTAGAAAAAAAGTCATTTATAAACCATACATCTTTGAAATATCCCAAATAAAATGCTAACCATCAACTTTTGTTGACGCTTATTGTAGGGTCTGGTACAAAAGCTACGTGATTTCTTAGCGTCAACAAAGTTGACACTACGAGGACCCGCTGAAATATTATTATTCATCTAACTGTACCTAGATTGAAATCTCAGTTAAAACGAGGCCTCGGTCAATCTTTTGAGTTTCAAGATCATCATTGCTCACCTGAGCTTCTTCAAGCTTTTAGCCGCCAGAAAGACATGAAATTATGGTACCTAGGCTTTAGATATCCGCCGAGAACATCTCGGAACCAAGAATCTAATCCTAGAACCAGTCACGGTTTGCCATGGAAGCTGATTCGTGACATCCGTGTCACAGAACATCGGTTTAGAGACGCGTACGGACGAATACGTGTCTCGGAGAACCTCCGAAAGACATACTTCGTACGATCAAATGCTGCGCACAGGTTTTACAACCCTTCGTGCAGACAGTAGATAGGCCGGTAGATATCTATTGTAGTCGGCGGTGGCGGTCAGCTCAGCAGGTTGGCTGCAATATCTTTTATTTGCCGTGTGTCCAAGACCAGAAATGGCAAAGCCTGTAGCCTCTTTAAACCTTGTGGGGCCTACACGTGGAGGATAAGCCAAAAATTAAGTGTCAACTTTGTTG
>JAAERL010001169.1 GCA_024230435.1 Desulfobacteraceae bacterium | reverse complement strand
TTTTGGCTATACGATTCGATGTCATCGTCTTCGCTTGAGTTAGAAGAAGAATAGTCGGAAGAAGAAGAGGATGAAGTTGGCGACTCCATCTCGACGAACTTAGAAGCAACGGTAAGGAGCGTCGGTCGACAAATCCTTTCTCGCAGCGTCGGGTTCATTTGAAAAAAATGGCGAATACTGGCAGCAGCGATAATGTAAGACCATCAGTGAACGTAGGACAGTGCGGCCTAAACGAATGTGTAACAAGAAGGTCATTGGCCTTACCTTGATCGAGAACGAGGACGTAGACAGGGTATTCCGGCGGCGTTTTGAATAATGACAATGATGGCGGAGGTTGAGGTGCTCGGTGCGCGCCGACCGACATCAGAAAAAAAATCAAATTAAAAAAAAACCTTAAGGTGGCACAGATCCGCGGATGGGATAATATGTAAATGAAATTTTTTAGAATTCCCATAACGTGCAATATAAGCATAAAATGGGCTTGATGCTAAGATGAATTAATGTTTAAGCTAATAATAAGCTTGTTGGTGTTTAGTCAGTGAATTGAGAAATAATGCGTAGATCTCGTTGAGGGAAAGGGATGGTTATTTTGTTTTTTTTGAAGGCATG
>JAAERL010001168.1 GCA_024230435.1 Desulfobacteraceae bacterium | reverse complement strand
CGGTGCTGTATACATCGCCGTCGAGGTAGGCGTTGTAAATGCGTTCTTGGTTTTTATCAGGATTTTTCATCGTCATTTTCTTCCTTTTTTAAAAATTATGGTTTTTAAATTTTTAGCTTTATCAGCGCCTGCCGCAGACAGACCACCGCCCTTAACGGTGCGCCTCACGATCTGCGCTGTGGAGATTAAAGAGGATGGAGGGTTGCGTGCTCTACGGTGGACCGGAACAATTTCCAGCGCTTGTTGGGAAACCGGCCGGCTTTCTACTGAGGGGGAGTAGAAACCCGGCCGGCTTTGGGGGGGTTGTGCCGCGTCGTCACTTCCGGCGGCAGGCGCTGTTGGGCTTAAAAACAAAAGGCGTGCAAGAAACATTATCGCGTATATTACGGTCAATACGATGATCGGTTTTAGCAGTCGGGTCAGCGTTTTAGAGCGGTCAGAATGGTTCAGGTTCCACTGGCGGTGCCTCGTTCGCTGTAAATTGGAGCTGGATCTGGATTCAAAGGTGCGGTATCTGTCGTAAACCATTTTTCCCCCTTTTGACGGCCTATCCGGTTTTTGTTTGACGAAACTTTGTAATTTTGAGCTTTCTTGATTTTTTTTCAATTTCATCCAGCAACGAGCGTTTCATTTCCAGTAACTGCCGCTTGGT